>NZ_JAMYQZ010000162.1:0-6244 GCF_040321145.1 Mesorhizobium sp. M0514 | reverse complement strand
GGTCCTCCGGCGGACAAGAAAACTGTCACCCATGCTATCGGTCCATTCTGTTACCTATCTATCCGGTTCGGACGTAATCTCCTTCTCCCCGTCACTACACGGGGAGAAGGTGCCGGCAGCCGGATGAGGGGCAGCGCCAATCTTTGCAGTTGAGGTGAGATGCACAGCGGCGATATTGCGAGAAATGCCTCGGTCAGCGCCGCCCCTCATCGCCCTGCCGGGCGTTGGTCACTCGAAAAGCCAAGCAATTGGCTTTTCGTCCGCTACGCGGACCGCTCCTCAACCCCCGTATAGTGACGGGGAGAAGAAGGCTGTCGTCGGCGGTTTCGCCAATCGCCGGTCAAGCTACTCTCTCGAAATAATCTCCTGGCCGTCGATCACCAGCCTCAGCCCGAGATTGCCGGCCCTGCGGCGGGCGAGGAAGCGCGGGCGGCGCGTGGTCGAGACCCGGCCCTTGCGGCGATCCTTGGCCGGCAGCGCCTTGATGGCGGCGCCGAGCGATTCCTCAAGCGTGCGGGCAATGCCGTCGGATTCGATCAGCAGCATCTGCAGCCGGTAGGCGTCGGCCCAGGCGCGCCAGTCGGCGGCGACGTCGTCGAGATCGTCGGCCACCAGCAGCGGCACCGACAGCATCGGGTCGTTGTGCAGGAGTTCGAGGGTTACCGTGACATTGCCTTGCGCATCCTCCATCGCGCGGGCGGCAACGCCGCGAAACGCGTTGGCGGGCAGCGCGATGATCGCCGGCACGCCGCTCATCTCGAGCGTGCGGCGGATGACG
The DNA here is from genome assembly GCF_040321145.1 of Mesorhizobium sp. M0514. NCBI lineage: Bacteria > Pseudomonadati > Pseudomonadota > Alphaproteobacteria > Hyphomicrobiales > Phyllobacteriaceae > Mesorhizobium > Mesorhizobium sp. M0514. The sequence goes on along the minus strand of NZ_JAMYQZ010000162.1, from coordinate 5,466 downwards.
GCGCCGCGCTGGTCGATGGTGAAGGTAACGTCGCCATAGTCGTCGCGCGTGGCATAGCTCACCACTTGCGGCAGGCGGAATGGGTCGAGGCGCATGTTGCGCCCGGCCCAGACGGGCTTCAATACACTGTTCATCTGCTGCCTTCCTGTGTTTCTCCTGAGAGCCGCTTTCACGGATCCCACCGGGCCAGTTTTCCCGGCCTCGTTGTGTGAAACATTAGCGCGAGCTTCTGCCGCGCGGCTTAAGAAAGTCAGTTAAATTTTGCTGATCTCAGGCGATGGTTATCGGAATGAAACCAGCCACAAAATGTTGAAAGGATCAGATAACCTTACCGGGATTCATGATGCCGGCCGGATCGAAGACGGCCTTCACCCGGCGCATCAGTTCGATCGCCATTGGCGGCGCGGTGGCGATCAGTTCGTCGCGCTTCAACTGGCCGATGCCATGCTCGGCCGAGATCGAACCGTGGAAGGAGCGCACGACATCGTGCACGGCATGGTTCATGGCGTGGTAGAGGCCGAGAAACGCTTCGTCGTCACCGCCCTCCGGCCGGGAGATGTTGTAGTGCAGATTGCCGTCGCCCATATGACCGAAGCAGACCACGCGCGCCTGCGGACTGACCGAAGCCACTGCACCGGCCGCCTTTTCGATAAACGCCGGGATGGATGCCACCGGCACCGAAATATCATGCTTGATCGAAGCACCTTCGGGCTTTTGCGAATCCGGCAGCACCTCGCGGAAGTTCCAGAACGCGTCGCCCTGCGCCAGGCTGGCCGCGATCACCGCGTCGCCGACGATGCCTTGCTGGAGGCCTGCCGACAGCACTTCTTCGATCAGCCCCCTGGCGTCCTCGGCTGAACGGCCCGACGACACCTGCATCAACACATACCATGGCCAATCCTGCGCCAGCGGCCGCGTGACGCCCTGCGCATGGCGCAGCGTGAAATCATACGGACGCCGGCCGATCAGCTCGAAGGCGGTGAGTGCCGCCCCTGCCCGGTCCATCGCCAGGCTGAACAGCGAAAGCGCTGCTTCCGGCGACGACAGGCCGGCAAAGGCCACTTCGCGCCCCTTGGGCTTGGGAAACAGTTTCAGCACCGCTGCGGTGATGATGCCGAGCGTGCCTTCGGCGCCGACGAACAGGTTCTTCAGATCGTAGCCGGTGTTGTCCTTCTTCAATTTGCGCAGATCGTCGAAGACCTCGCCGGTCGGCAGCACCACTTCGACGCCGAGGCAGAGTTCGCGCGCATTGCCATAGGCAAGCACGCCGGTGCCGCCGGCATTGGACGAGAGATTGCCGCCGATCTGGCAGGACCCTTGCGCGGCGAGCGACAGCGGAAACAGCCGGTCGGCGGCATCGGCCGCTTCCTGCAGCGTCTGCAGGATAACGCCGGCCTCGACTGTTACCGTGTTGGAGAAGACGTCGATCTCGCGAATGCGGTTCAGCCGCGACAAAGAAAGCACGATCTCGCGGCCGGATGCGTCAGGCACCTGGGCGCCGACCAGCCCGGTGTTGCCGCTTTGCGGCACGACCGGCGTTCCCGTCTCGCTCGCCAGGCGCATGATCCGGCTGATCTCGTCGACGCTGCCGGGGCGCAGCACCAAGGCGGTCCTGCCGTGCCATAGGCCGCGCCGCTCGGTCAGATACGGCGCAATATCGGCCTGGTCGCGCAGCGCATATTTGTCGCCGACGATTGCCGCGAAGCGGGCGATGAGAGCGGGATCGAGGTCGAAGGGTGCGTCGTTCATGGGCGCAAACTATGGCGCTCAATCGAGCTTGTCACGGGGGGCAGCGGCACGAAACAGCCGATCGTTGATCGCCTCGCCGAGCCCATCGAACGGGATCGGCTCGACGGCGATCGTCGCCGCACCGCTGCGGTCGAGTTCCTGCAAATACGCGAACAGATTGCTTGCGGCTTCGCGCAAATCGCCTGACGCGGACAGGTTGCGCAAGGCGGCCGCCGCTTGCCAGCCTTCGGCGCGGTCGCCACCAAAGGCCAGCAAGGCCTCGCCTTCAGCCACACTCTGTGCATCGAGCCGCACCGATGCGCGCGGCGCATAATGCGACGCCAGCATGCCGGGCGCCTCGATGCCGGCTGTCGCGCCGCGCTGCAGCTTAATGCCGGTGACGGCCTCGATATCGGCGGCAGCGATGCCGCCTGGCCTCAGCAGCCGCACGCTGTTGCCTTCGACCTTGACGATGGTCGATTCCAGCCCGACCGGGGTGGCGCCGCCATCGACCACCAGCTGGATTTTGGCGCCGAGATCGGCCGCGACGGCTTGCGCCGTCGTGGCGCTGATCTTGCCCGAAGAGTTCGCGCTGGGCGCGGCCAACGGCCGGCCGAGTCTGGCGATCAGCTCGCCGCCGAACCCCCTCGGCATGCGCAGCGCGATCGTATCGAGCCCGGCGGTGACCAGCGGATGGATGCCGTTGCCGGGTCGGAGCGGCAGCACCAGCGTCAGCGGCCCCGGCCAGAACGCCTCGGCCAGCCGCTTCGAAAGCGGGTCGAAGATCGCAATGCGCTCGGCCATCGCCAGATCGGCGACATGGGCGATCAGCGGGTTGAAGCGCGGCCGGCCCTTGGCTTCGAAAATGCGGGCGACGCCGACGCCATTGGTCGCGTCGCTGGCCAGTCCATAGACGGTCTCCGTCGGGATGGCGACGACGTCGCCGCCCTCAAGCAGCGCCAACGCCTGCTCCATCGCTTCGCCGACGGATAGTATCTCAGCCACTCGCTTCACCTCACAGGCACCGGACCTAAAGCGCGTCGCGCTGAACCGGATTCATGCGACGCGCTTTAGGTCTTTGTTTTGATGCATGTCGTTCTCTCAAAACCGGGGCCACTTTTGAGCGACATGCATTAGAGCGGTTCAGCGGTTCGCTGAAACGCTCTAAGTATTTGTTTTTGCGCAATTCCGGACGGAAAACCGCTACTCACTTTTCCTGGAATTGCTCTAATACGGCAGTGGTTTTCGGGCAAGCCGGCGTTGGCGAATTATCAATGCCTAAAATGCTACGTTTCCCTGCAAGCCGGCATCAATCCACTGGGGTTAAGGCTATTTGCGGTTAGGGCTGGCGGCTTGTCGGGCAAGGGGACGGTTTCGATGTCGATGCGTGTGCTTGGAGCGCTTGGTTTCACCCTGGCGGCGATGACCGGTGGGGCGCACGCCTCGTCGATCGTCTTTCTCGGCGTCTCGACCTCGACGCCATCGGTCATCAAGGTTGGCGGATCCGAACCGGTCAGGATCGCCTCGTCGCCATCGATCGTCGCACTCGGCGATGCCCAGCCCGATGTGACTTATGAAAAGGTCGCGGCGATCCCCGAAAAGCCTAGGCACGGCCAGGACCCGATGATCATTCGCGGCGGCATCGTCGGCGGCGCCTTCGCCGCGCCGGCTCCGGCCAGGGCGAGCGCCGCGGCGCCGGCGACTGAGCCGACGGCAGAGACCGCACCAGCCGGAACTGCAACGGCATCGAACGGCAAGCCCGAGTCGCAACCGGCAGCGCCGCAGCCGGCAGCAACACCGCAGCAGCCGATCGAGGGCGTCGGCAAAGCCGAGTAGGCCATTCAGCCAAAACAGTCGGCCAAGACAGTCGGCCGATCCATGCCGCTTGACGCCGATCGACGCCCCGGCGCAGGATCGGCTTGGCGGCGGCGGCCCCAATTTCGCCAATCGGGTTTGGCATGAGCGCGCCGGGTTCTAGGAGAGCGAGGGGTTATCATGAACATGACGAAATCTTTGACTATTGCCGGCCTGTTGCTGGCGTCACCTATAGGTGTCGGCGGCGCGCAGGCCGGTGACGAGCTAGGGTCCTACGTCGCGCGCATTTCCGATCGCGACCACCATGCCAGCGACGGCTATGAGCTGAGCAGCGCAGCACAGATGGTGCGGCAGGACCGTGCCAACTGGCACAAGTTCCACCGGCGCGATGCCGACGACCAGGGCGATGACTGGTTCCGCAGCAACGATGATCGCGCGTATCTGGAACGCATGCTGAAGCGCGGTGGCGCGATGAGCTCCTCGACACGGAACGCCATCGTCAATGGCGAGCCGCTGATCCAGGTCGACGTCTATTCAGACAGCGTGCATGTCAGCATTTTGGAGGACTGACTTCGTCAACCTCTGGAGGACTGACGGAGTCAGCCTCAAGACTGACACTTTGGTTCCGGACAAGAAGGGCGGCGTGGGAGCACCGCCCTTGTCGTCGCTGTCTTCGGGCATCTGCCCTTTAGCCAGCTATCCTGGAAAAATCCGCGACCTGATCGGTGGCCGTGCGGATGCGAGCCAGCAGCGCCAGGCGGTTGGCGCGCACGGCCTGGTCCTCATCATTCACGAGAACGCGTTCAAAGAATGAATCAACCGGTTCACGCAACACGCTAAGCGCCAGCATGGCGGCGGAAAAGTCTTCGTTTTGAATCGCTTCGCCGGCTTCTCTCTCCGCCTGATTCACCGCCGCAAACAGCGATTTCTCGGCCTCCTCGCGAAACAGCGCCGGCTCAACAGTCTCGGCGACGCGCGTTTTCTTCTTCTCCTCGGCAGCCAGAATGTTGGCCGCCCGCTTGGCGCCGGCGAGCAGGTTCTTGCCGTCCTCGGTGTCGAGGAAGGACCCCAGAGCTTCGACGCGACGCACGATCTGCAGGAGGTCGTCCGACTGCGATTGGCCGATCTCCCCCCTTGTGGGGGAGATTCCCGGCAGGGCAGAGGGGGGCGCGCCAGAATGAGAGGTCGGCGGGACAGCGCCCCCCTTTGTCGGCTTCGCCGCCCCCAAAAGGGGGGAGATTGGCGCGCTTCCACCACCTGCCAGCACGGCGTCAATGAGATCATGCCGAGCGCCCTGGTCGCGGAGATAGACTTTCAGGCGGTCGTGGAAGAAGGCGAGGAGGTCGGGCCCAAATGCCCGTCCAGCCTTAGACGCGAGATAACTCGCCGTTTGATAGGCACTATCGAAGAGCGATGTCAGCGGCAGTGAGATCCCATTCTCGATCAGGATCCTCACCACGCCCAGTGCGGCCCTTCTCAGCGCGTAAGGGTCCTTAGACCCCGTCGGCTTTTCATCAATGGCCCAGAAGCCGACCAGCGTATCGATTTTGTCGGCCAGCGCGACGGCAATCGACACCGGATTGGTCGGCACGCTATCCGACGGACCTTGCGGTTTGTAGTGCTCCTCGATCGCCGCAGCCACGGACGGATGCTCACCCTGCAGAAGCGCGTATTTGCGGCCCATTGCGCCTTGCAGTTCCGGAAACTCGCCCACTGCTTCTGTCGTGAGATCAGCCTTGGCCAGCACGGCGGCGCGAGCGGCGAGCGCGGTAATCTCCCCCCTTGAGGGGGAGATGTCGCCGAAGGCGACAGAGGGGGTCGTCTCGCGTGGAGTGCCAACTCCCTCTTTCTTCGAGAGACCGGACGGCGTCGCGGCAGCCGAAGCGACCCCCTCTGGCCTGGCGGCCATCTCCCCCTCAAGGG
>NZ_JAMYQZ010000161.1:2500-6398 GCF_040321145.1 Mesorhizobium sp. M0514 | reverse complement strand
GAAGCGGGCTGTTTTTGATGTTGGTTGCGGGGACAGGATTTGAACCTGTGACCTTCAGGTTATGAGCCTGACGAGCTACCGGGCTGCTCCACCCCGCGTCACCTCCAGGGCAAGCTCTTGCTTGCTCCGGACTCTCCAGGGCAAGCTCTTGCTTGCTCCGGACTCTCCAGGGCAAGCTCTTGCTTGCTCCGGATCTGAAGCAAGCGTTTGCTTGCTTATCTGGACGTAAGCCTATGAACAGGATGGCTTACAGATAGGTATATGGCTGACCAAATGAAAGGGCCGCTTGCGCGGCCCGTGATCCCTTGGCGGGCCTTTTCGTAGAGAGAAGATTTCAGTTTCATCCGGTTTGCGGATGAGAGTTCAACGTGCGTTTTGCAGACCTGGCAGCGACCTACTCTCCCGCGTCTTGAGACGAAGTACCATCAGCGCTGGAGCGTTTCACGGCCGAGTTCGGAATGGGATCGGGTGCAGCCGCTCCGCCATAACCACCAGGTCGGCAAAACGCACGTTATATCGAGAAGCTGTTTTTTCGTGCCAAGGCGACGTTTGTGTCTAGCTAACGGACAAAGTCCGCAAGCGCGACTGCGCGTCGCCGGTTTTCCGGCGCCCTCGCGGAGCATAGGCCCGTAAGGGCCGCTCATGCGTGAGCGCTGGTCAGATCATCGTGTTCACGATGAGCATAAGGAATGAGAACGATCAAGCCGATCGAACTATTAGTACCGGTAAGCTTCAAGCGTTGCCGCTCTTCCACACCCGGCCTATCAACGTGGTCGTCTTCCACGGTTCTCAGGGAATACTCGTTTTAAGGTGGGTTTCCCGCTTAGATGCCTTCAGCGGTTATCCCGTCCGGATATAGCTACCCTGCTATGCGGCTGGCGCCACAACAGGTCCACCAGAGATCCGTCCATCCCGGTCCTCTCGTACTAGGGACAGATCCTTTCAATATTCCTACACCCACGGCAGATAGGGACCGAACTGTCTCACGACGTTCTGAACCCAACTCACGTACCGCTTTAAATGGCGAACAGCCATACCCTTGGGACCTGCTCCAGCCCCAGGATGCGATGAGTCGACATCGAGGTGCCAAACAACCCCGTCGATATGGACTCTTGGGGGTCATCAGCCTGTTATCCCCGGCGTACCTTTTATCCGTTGAGCGATGGCCCTTCCACGCGGGACCACCGGATCACTATGACCGACTTTCGTCTCTGCTCGACTTGTCAGTCTCGCAGTCAGGCAGGCTTATGCCATTGCACTCAGCGAACGATTTCCGACCGTTCTGAGCCCACCATCGCGCGCCTCCGTTACTCTTTAGGAGGCGACCGCCCCAGTCAAACTACCCACCATACATTGTCCCGGACCCGGATAACGGGCCGCGGTTAGACATCCATAGTAATAAGGGTGGTATTTCAAGGGTGGCTCCACCTGAGCTGGCGCCCAGGTTTCAAAGCCTACCACCTATCCTACACATGCCACTACGAATGCCAATGTAAAGCTATAGTAAAGGTGCACGGGGTCTTTCCGTCTAACCGCAGGAACCCCGCATCTTCACGGGGAATTCAATTTCACTGAGTCTATGCTGGAGACAGCGGGGAAGTCGTTACGCCATTCGTGCAGGTCGGAACTTACCCGACAAGGAATTTCGCTACCTTAGGACCGTTATAGTTACGGCCGCCGTTTACTGGGGCTTCGATTCAGAGCTTGCACCCCTCCTCTTAACCTTCCAGCACCGGGCAGGCGTCAGACCCTATACGTCGTCTTGCGACTTCGCAGAGCCCTGTGTTTTTGATAAACAGTCGCTACCCCCTGGTCTGTGCCACCCTCCTCTACTTGCGTAGAAAAGGGTCACGCTTCTTCCGAAGTTACGCGTGCAATTTGCCGAGTTCCTTCAGCATAGTTCTCTCAAGCGCCTTGGTATACTCTACCTGACCACCAGTGTCGGTTTCGGGTACGGTTTATAAGGAGGAGCTATTTCCTGGAACCGCTCCGCTGCCCGTTCAATCCGATAAGATTGGACAACTTGTGCGATCCGTCACTACCTCCAAGCCCACGAATATTAACGTGGTTCCCATCGACTACGCGTTTCCGCCTCGTCTTAGGGGCCGGCTAACCCTGCTCAGATTAGCTTTAAGCAGGAACCCTTGGTCTTTCGGCGGGGGAGTCTCTCACTCCCCTTACGTTACTCATGTCAGCATTCGCACTTCTGATACCTCCACCACCCCTCACGGGTATGGCTTCGTCAGCTTACAGAACGCTCCGCTACCGCTTGGCCCTTGCGGACCAAACCCTAAGCTTCGGTGTATGGCTTTAGCCCCGTTACATTTTCGGCGCAAAGACCCTTATTTAGACCAGTGAGCTGTTACGCTTTCTTTAAATGATGGCTGCTTCTAAGCCAACATCCTGGTTGTTTTGGGATCCTCACATCCTTTCCCACTTAGCCATAACTTGGGGACCTTAGCTGTAGGTCAGGGTTGTTTCCCTTTTCACGACGGACGTTAGCACCCGCCGTGTGTCTGCCGACTAGTACTCCCAGGTATTCGGAGTTTGGTTAGGTTTGGTAATCCGGTGAGGACCCCTAGCCCATCCAGTGCTCTACCCCCTGGGGTATTCGGTCGACGCTCTACCTAAATAGATTTCGCGGAGAACCAGCTATTTCCGAGTTTGATTGGCCTTTCACCCCTAGCCACAAGTCATCCCGAACTATTGCAACAGTTATGGGTTCGGTCCTCCAGTAAGTGTTACCTTACCTTCAACCTGCTCATGGCTAGATCACTCGGTTTCGGGTCTAATGCGACGAACTGAACGCCCTGTTCAGACTCGCTTTCGCTGCGCCTACACCTAGCGGTTTAAGCTTGCTCGTCACACTAAGTCGCTGACCCATTATACAAAAGGTACGTGGTGACCCTTGCGGGCTCCCACTGTTTGTAGGCAATCGGTTTCAGGTACTCTTTCACTCCCCTTGTCGGGGTGCTTTTCACCTTTCCCTCACGGTACTAGTTCGCTATCGGTCATGCACGAGTACTTAGGCTTGGAAGGTGGTCCTCCCAATTTCAGACAGGATTTCACGTGTCCCGCCTTACTCGAGGACGATTGATTGCATTACGCGTACGGGGCTGTCACCCACTATGGCCCTACTTTCCAGAAGGTTCCGCTTGTCTCTCAATCGCCACTGGCCTGGTCCGGGTTCGCTCGCCACTACTTCCGGAGTCTCGGTTGATGTCCTTTCCTACGGGTACTTAGATGTTTCAGTTCCCCGCGTTCGCCACTTTATCCCTATGTATTCAGGATAAGTTACCTATTATCGATACTTGGAAACCACAGCAGCAAGTCACCCTGCAGCTCTGATTTTCCAAGTACCTTAGGTGGGTTTCCCCATTCGGAAATCTACGGATCAAAGGGTATTCGCACCTCCCCGTAGCTTATCGCAGCGTATCACGTCCTTCATCGCCTGTGCATGCCAAGGCATCCACCAATTGCCCTTAAGACACTTGATCGTTCTCATTGCCAATGCCCACCCGCGCGATCTCGAAGAGATCGTCGCTTCAGCCTCTCCCTTGCGGGATTAGCGTCCGCGCGATCCCAAAGGGATCGTCGCATAAGCGCAATCCTGTGCGGGATTGGCGCTTGATGTCATTGGCACAAAAAGACCAGCTTCTCGAGATCGGTTCGAGGGTGCGGTTAGGCAAACCCATCATATGCGGGAGATTGAGCGTCTCCCGCGACAAATCACGAACCTTTCGGCTCATGAAGTTCGAACAAATCTTCTCTTTACGATGTCAAAACAGAACAAGCGGCAAGCCAAGAAGCTCACCACAAACCTTTATACGAATGACTTTTTTGACCACCCTCACTCGACACACTTCAAGGCGACGATCCTGCGGATCGCGCGACACGA
>NZ_JAMYQZ010000160.1:0-6703 GCF_040321145.1 Mesorhizobium sp. M0514 | reverse complement strand
TCGCCAGAGCGCTCGCGCCCCTGCATGAAGCCTATGGCCACGACTGGACGATCGAGACCCTGGCACGCGCGGTCGGGCTCTCCAGGGCAACCTTTGCCGCCCGCTTTCGCGATCTCGTCGGCGAAGCGCCCATGGCCTATCTCTTCGGCTGCCGCATGCGGCAGGCCAGCCGGCTGCTGCACGAGGGCAAGAGCCTGGGCCAAGTCGCCGAGGCGGTCGGCTACAGCTCGGAAGCCGCCTTCTCCACCGCCTTCAGCCGCCACGCCGGCGTCTCGCCCGGCCAATTCAGGAAACGGAAGGATCTGTAAGGCAGAGCGATATTGGCGGCGGCCGCGCCTCGCGGTAGGACTTTGCCAGCACTATGTCTGATCATATCCCGACGCGGTTCGCCGCCGCTTTGCCGAGGAGATGCTTCGTGCCCAAAGGTTCTGACCTGCTTGTTGCCGCCCTCGAGAATGAGGGCGTCGATCGCATCTTCGGCATTCCCGGCGAAGAAAACCTGGACGTCGTCGAATCTATCCGCAAATCGTCGATCCAGCTGATTTTGACCCGCCATGAGCAGGCAGCCGCCTTTATGGCCGCCACCCATGGCAGGCTCACCGGCAAGCCAGGTGTGTGCATCACCACGCTGGGACCCGGCGCCCTGAACCTGACGACGGGTGCCGCCTATGCGCTGCTCGGCGCCATGCCGATGATCATGATCACCGGGCAGAAGGGCATCCGCTCGTCGCGCCAGGCCCGCTTCCAGATCGTCGACATCGTCGCCGCGATGAAGCCGTTGACCAAGCTGTCACGTCAGATCATCTCGGCGAAGACCATTCCCGCCGTGGTGCGCGAAGCGTTTCGGATTGCCGAAGAGGAGCGTCCGGGACCGGTGCATCTGGAACTGCCCGAAGACATCGCGGCCGAGGAGTGCGACGATGTCGCGCTGATCCCGCCGCATCCGGTCGAGCTTCCGCTGGCCAGCCCGCTTGCGCTCGACCGCGCCGCCGAGATGATCATCAAGGCGCAGCGTCCGCTGGCGATGCTGGGCGCCGCCGCATCGCGGCCGCGCTCGACCTCCGACCTCGCCCAGTTCGTGATCAGGACCGGCATCCCCTATTTCACCACGCAGATGGGCAAGGGCACGGTGCCCGGCGGCACCGAACTCTACATGGGCACCGCCGCGCTCTCCGAGCGCGACTATGTGCATGAGGCCATCGAACAGGCCGACCTCATCATCACTATCGGCCACGACACGATCGAGAAGCCGCCCTTCATTATGGGCGACAAGGGACCGAAGGTGATCCATGTCGGTTACCAGCCGGCCAATGTCGAGCAGGTCTATTTCCCGCAGACCGAAGTGGTCGGCGACATCGGCGCTTCGCTCAGGCTGCTTGCCGACCGCCTCGAGGGCAAGATCCCCAACGCGCAGGCGCTACTGCCGCTGCGCGAAGGGATTTTGAGCCGCATTGCCGCCCGCGCCACCGAAGACCGTTTCACGCCGCAGCGTCTGGTGCATGACGTGCGCGCGGTGATGCCGGCCGATGGCATCCTGGCGCTCGACAACGGCATGTACAAGATCTGGTTCGCGCGCAACTACCGCACGCGCGTCGCCAACACGCTGCTGCTCGACAACGCCCTGGCCACGATGGGCGCCGGCCTGCCCTCGGCGATGACGGCCGCGATGCTCTATCCCGGCCGCCGCGTCATGGCGATCTGCGGCGATGGCGGCTTCATGATGAACAGCCAGGAACTGGAAACCGCCGTCAGGCTGAAGCTCAATTTGGTCGTGCTGATCATCGAGGACAATGCTTTCGGCATGATCCGCTGGAAGCAGGCGGTCGACCAGTTCCCCGATTTCGGCATGACCTTCGGCAATCCCGATTTCGTCCGCTATGCCGAGGCCTATGGCGCCAAGGGAACCAGGGTCGGCGCCGTCTCAGAAATACAATCGACGCTTGAACAGGCCTTTGCCGGCGGTGGCGTCCATCTCGTCGTCGTTCCGATCGACTATTCGGAGAACGAGCGCGTGCTGGTCGAGGAACTGCGCCACCGGTTGCCGGCGCCACCGGAGGCCTGACGGTGGAGTAGATACCGCAGCAGCAGCGCTCAGGCGGCCCGGACCTTGGCGCTCCCACGCGCCCAGGTCGGCAGCCAGTCGCCATGTGTCGCCAGCAACTCATCGACCAGCGCCCAGATCTGGTCGAGATCGAGTTCGGCCGCCGTATGCGGGTCCATCATCGCCGCGTGGTAGATGTGCTCGCGGTTTTCGGTCATCAACGCCTGCACCGTCAGTTCCTGCACATTGATGTTGGTGCGTATCAACGCGGTGAGTTGCGGCGGCAGCTCGCCAATATAGGTCGGCTGGATGCCGGAGGCGTCCACCAGACACGGCACCTCGGCGGCGCAATTGTCCGGCAGCGAGGTGATGCAGCCATTGTTGCGGACATTGCCGTAGATCACCGAAGGCTCCCCGGTCCACACCGAGTTCATGATCGAGGACGCGTATTCCTTCGATTGCTCGACCTCGATGCGGTCGGCCGAGCGATAGGCCTCGGCCTGGCCCTTCCAGCGCTCGATCTGTTCGATGCAGCGCTTGGGATATTCGTCGAGCGGAATGCCGAACTTGTCGATCAGGTCGGGGCGGCCTTCCTTGATGAAATAGGGCGTGTATTCGGCGAAATGCTCGGAGCTTTCGGTGACGAAATAGCCGAGCCGCGTCAGCATCTCGTAGCGCACCTTGTTGGGGCAGCGCGGGTTCCAGCCCGGCTTAGGCGCCCTGCCTTCGCGATAGGCGCGGACCAGGTCCGGATAGAGGTTGCGGTAAGAGCCATCCGGCAGCCGGTGCTCGAACTTCAGGTAGAAGGCCATGTGGTTGATGCCGGCCGAGCGGTAGCGTATCTCGTCGTAGGGAATGTCGAGATCGTGCGCCAGTTCCATCGCCGTGCCCTGCACCGAGTGGCAGAGGCCTACCTGTTTGATCTCAGGGTATTTCTCTGAGATCGCCCAGGTGTTGATCGCCATCGGGTTGACATATTGCAGCATGATCGCGTCGGGGCAGACGGCCAGCATGTCCTCGCAGATCTTCCACAGATGCGGCACGGTCCGGAGGCCGCGCATGATGCCGCCGACGCCGAGCGTGTCGGCAATGGTCTGGCGCAGGCCGTATTTCTTCGGCACCTCGAAATCGGTGACGGTGCAGGGCTCAAAGCCGCCGATCTGGAAGGCGACGACGACGAAGTCGGCGCCGGCGAGCGCCCTGCGCTGGTCGGAATAGGTCTCAGCCTTCGCCTTCACGCCCAGAGTCGCGATCAGCTTGTTGACAACGATGGCGCTCTCTTCCAGCCGCTGCGGATTGATGTCCATCAGCGCGATCGTCGCGCCTGATAGCGATGGCCGCTGCATCACGTCGCCGACAATGTTCTTCATGAACACGGTCGAACCCGCGCCAATGAAGGTGATCCTGGGATGTCTTGCCACTATTAAGCCTCCGGCACTTTGCTACGCCACGTCGAAGGCGGCCCTGACGAGCCGTTCGGTGTAGGCGGTCTTGGGATGGGTGAGGACCTCGTCGACGGGCCCCTGTTCGACGATCTTGCCGTTCTGCATGACGATGACGCGATGGCAGAGCGCGCGCACCACCTTGAGGTCGTGCGAAATGAAGAGATAGCTAAGGCCGCGTTCGTCCTGCAGCTTGCGCAACAGGTCGATGATCTGCGCCTGCACCGAAAGGTCGAGCGCCGATGTCGGTTCATCGAGCAGGATGAATTCGGGCTCCAGCGCGATGGCTCGGGCAATGGCGATGCGCTGCCGCTGGCCGCCGGAAAATTCGTGCGGGAACCGCGACAGGATATCGCCGGGCATGCCGGCGCTGACCAGGGCGTCGCGAACCCGACCGACCCGCTCGCGCCGTGTCGCGCCGATCCTGTTGACTACCAGCCCTTCCTCGATGATCTGGCCGATCGTCATACGCGGGTTAAGCGACGAGAACGGATCCTGAAAAACGACCTGCATGCGCGAGCGCAGCGGCCGCATCCCGGCGCGAGACAGGCCGTGGATCGGCTGGCCGTCGAAGCTGACCTCGCCGCGCTTGGCCTCGGTGAGCTTGAGCAAGGCGAGACCGAAGGTGGTCTTGCCGGAGCCGGATTCGCCGACCAGCCCCAGTGTCTCGTGGCGGCAAAGCTTCAGGCCGAGATCGTCGACGGCGACGAGCTCGCGCCAGTCCGGCTTCAGGAAGCTGCCATGGCGCAGCATGAAGCAGACGCGCATATTGCGGGCCTCGAGGATGGTGCCGCTGTTTTCCGGCAGCGGCTGCGGCTTGCCGTGCGGCTCTGAAGCGAGCAGCCGCTTGGTATAGGCATGCTGCGGGTCGGCGAACAGCCGCTCGGTAACGTTGTGCTCGCACATCTCGCCATGCTGCATGACATAGACATAGTCCGAGAATTTCCGCACCACGGTGAGGTCGTGGGTGATCAGGATGACCGCCATCCTGAGTTCCTTTTGCAGATTGCGGATCAAATTGAGGATCTGCGCCTGCACCGTGACGTCGAGCGCCGTCGTCGGCTCGTCGGCAATCAGCACATCGGGGTCGTTGGCGAGCGCCATGGCGATCATAACGCGCTGGCGCTGCCCGCCCGACATCTGGTGCGGATACTGTTTGATGCGCGCTTCCGGCTCGGGGATCTGGACATGCCGCAAAAGCTCGAGCGCCCGCGCCCAGGCTTGCTTGCGGCTGACCTTTCGATGCACCCTGATCGCCTCGACGATCTGGCTGCCGACCGTATAGATCGGGTTGAGCGAGCTCATCGGCTCCTGGAAGATCATCGAAATGCGGTTGCCGCGCAGCTTGCGCCGGGCGCTCTCGGGGAACTTCAGTATGTCCTGCCCGCAATAGTCGATTGTGGATTTCGGCGACACGGTGGCCCGCTTCGACAAGAGCCCCATGACAGCGCGGGCCGTTACCGATTTGCCGGAACCGGACTCGCCGACGATGGCGATCGTCTCGCCGCGATAAAGCTGGAACGAGACATCCTTCACCGCGTCGACGACGCCGTGCTCGACCTTGAAGGCGACCTCGATGTTGCGGGCATCGATGATGGGTTGGTCGTGGCGGCCGGCATGGTCGAGCCGGACGGCTGGTGCGAAGGTGGCTGCGAGCGCTACGGTCATCCCGGCCACCTCAATAAGGATCGACGGCATCGCGCAGGCCGTCGCCCAGCGCGTTGAAGGCAAAGACGGTGATCAGCACAAAGCCTACCGGCGACAGAATCCACGGATAGGTGCCGATGACCGAATAGGTAGCCGTGTCCTGCAGCATCAGCCCCCACGAGATCAGCGGCGGTTTCACCGCGAAGCCGAGGAAACCGAGAAAGGCTTCGAGCAGCACCACCGTCGGGATGGCGATGGTCACGGCGACGATGACGTGGCTCATCACATTGGGAAAAATGTGCTGCATGATGATACGCATGTCGGTGGCGCCGACCGCCATGGCGGCGCGCACATAGTCGATCCGCGCCAGCGCCAGAGTCTTGCCGCGCACCTCGCGCGACATCTGCGCCCAGCCCAGCGCCGACATGACGATGATGACGAAGGCGAGGAAGACGTTGGTCGGCGCGGTCACCGGGATCAGCGTCGTCAGCGCAAGATAAAGCGGCAATTGCGGGAAAGCGAGCACCAACTCGACGAAGCGCTGCATCCAGACGTCGAAGCGGCCGCCGAAATAGCCCGAGACCATGCCGACCGTGGTGCCGATGACGGTGATGATGAACACCACCGTCAGCGCAATCATCAGCGAGACGCGCGAGCCCTGGACGGCGCGCGACAGCACATCGCGGCCGAATTTGTCGGTGCCGAGAAAATGCACCGGCTGGCCGTCGGCCGAAGCGAAGAAATGCCGGTTGGCGGGGATCAGGCCAAGCAGCCGGTAGTCGGCGCCCTTGACGAAGAAGCCGAGCAGGCGCGGATGCTCGTAATCCGGCCCGACGACCGGCTGGAAGGTGACCGGGTCGAGGTCAGCAGAATCCGCCAGCGCATAGACCCGCGGCTGGAGCACGAAATTCCCGTCTCTGTCGTGAAAACTCATCACTTGCGGCGGGGCGAAAGCGACATCGGTCACCTTGGGGTCCATCGGCGCGAAGAAATCGGCGAACAGCGCCATCAGCACCAGAAGAACCACCAGGATCAGCCCGGCCATGCCGGTCCAGGAGCGCCTCAGCCGGCGCCAGACCAGCGCCATATAGCTCTCATTGCCGCGTGGGGTCGCAATCGCGGTTGCTTCAGCCGGGGGCGGCGGCGGGGATGGGTCACGCGCCAGCATCTAGCTCTCCCTGAACTGGCGTACGCGCGGATCGAGCAGCGCGAGCAGCATGTCGGCGATGATGTTGCCGACGATCAGCGTTGCCGACAGCACCATCATGAAGGTCGCCGTGACATAAACGTCGCCGACCGCCATCGAGCCGACGATGGCGGGCCCGACCGTGGGCAGCGCAAAGATGATCGCCGTCTCGATCTCGCCGGTCAGCATGTAGGGCAGCACCACGCCCTGATACATGATGAGCGGGTGCAGCGCGTTGGGCACGGCATGGCGCATGACGACGGCGCTGCCGGTCAGGCCCTTGGCCTTGGCCGTCTCGACATATTGCGCGTTCAGCGTATCGAGCAGATTGCCGCGCATGACGCGCATATTGTAGGCGAGCCCGCCGAAGGTGGCGATCGCCACCAC
>NZ_JAMYQZ010000159.1:0-6739 GCF_040321145.1 Mesorhizobium sp. M0514 | reverse complement strand
GTGTCGAAGCGGAAGGGCAGCAAATACCGAAGCGGTCCGTCGACCAACTGGCTGAAGGCCAAGTGCTATGCGATTGACGAGTTCGATCTGCTCGGCGTCGAGCGTGAAGCTGGCAAGCCGGCTTTCGCTCTCATGGCCGAGCGGGGCACAGGGCGCTATGTCGGCAGCGCGTTCGTCACCTTGAACCGGGAAATGCGCGAGAGGCTATGGAAACGCGTCCAGGAGCACCCAGGCACGGCGCCCAAGGGCATCATGAAGCGGCCAGCGACGCAATGGATCAAGCCAGGGCTGATCGGTCGTGTGAAGCACCTGCGCGGCGAGGATGACCTGCGGCATGCATCGCTGCAGGACTTCCACGAGGAGAACAAATAGCAGCTCCACAACTGGTCATCGCTTTTGCGAGAGGCGCGCATCCTAACGCCGCAAAGGCGGAGCTGAACGCGATACCGCAGGAACTCGCCTCACGCTTGTCAACGGTTAACACGGCTAAGAACGCCTAACACAATTCACTTCGTCACTGTCATTGCCAAGAATAGGTATGGAGTTTTTAGATATTCATTCATCTATTCGTGCTTCTAATGAGCTATGTCTTTCAGCATCTTCACCCGGATCTGGTTTGGAGGATGTCGTGGTCACGATCATAATTAATGCCGACAGCGGAGGTTTCCGCATGGCACATCTTACGGCCGATACGCGTATCTGATCGCGTTCCCGTTTTTCGATCAATACCCAATCAATCACTCAACGACCACACCGTCCCGCTGGTTGCGAGCTAAAACACCGCCGGCCTTGGTTTGAAAAATGGGCTGACAGCCTTGGAGGCGCATTATGACAAAGATCTTTGATATCCTGGTGGGAAGCATGGCCATTGGAGCCGTTCTCGCAAATCTTTGCATGCCGGCGAACGCCGCAGTTGGCGACGACGGAACCACTGCACCCATTGGCACGAGCGGTGCCACTGTCGGAACCGAGTCCCCCGACAATCCGACCAATACGGATCTGACTCGCATTGTCGACGCTATGTCGAGCGCCGAAATCACTCGGTTCAAGAAGCGCTGCATCGACGTGATCGAGAGCCGGGGCGCTTATGATCGTGACCTGCGCCAGCTCTGCCTGCTGATCTGGCGCCACTAACCAATCGTTCGCAAGTGCCGGAGCTGTCGACATGACACTCTCCAGTTCCGACACTGGAGGCCCGCCCACCGAAAGGTTGGCGGGCTTTTAGATAGCGGCCCTTACCCTACGGTTGGGTAAGTGTTTCCGCCCGATTACCGCGCCGCATCCCGCTCCATCGCGATCTTCACTGCACTTCCCAATCAATCCCACCGTCTGAGTCCGAATGCTTGGCCCTGAAGGTTTCAAGATAGTCGACTATTGAGGGTCGTTCGGGTCCAATGCTTGCCAATGTGGATCATCGTCGACGTTGGCCAGATCAAGAAATTCGGTGATGTCCACCCCGCCATTGAGGGCGGCAACGCCAGAGTTCAAAACCAAATATCTCAGGTTGAAGTCAACGCGAAAATCGGGTGACCGGAAGAACTTGGCCCTGCCGCAATTCGCGAAGGGCCGGGCTCGGAAGTGGTCCATCAGGCGCTGCTTTTCAGCAATACCTTCAGTCACTGAAAGCACGTATATTTCCGGCCGTGACAGGCTTTCGTTGATCGGGCCGGCCGGCTTTCTCATGGCGCCCCAGAGATGAGGCAAGCCAATCGCAGAGAAGAAATCCTGGCCGATCGGTTCGCCGGGCCAAAATTTGGCGTTGTATGGTCGAACGACAACACGATCGCGCCGAGTGCCGCAACAAACGGTCGCAGGATTTCCTGGAAATCGAGTTGATATTCCGCGACTTCGATGGGGCCCGTAAGGTAGTCTTTGACGCATGCGAATACACGCTCTCAAGCAAGTGATCGAAGCGCCGCAGATAAAACACCACTTCACCTCGGCGCCAACATCCAACAGGCCTTCGAAAAAGGATGGATGAGCGCTTGCTCTAGAAAATTGCTCGCCTGACATTAGTGCGGTTTCTAAATGCTTTAGATCCATCGCGGCCTCCCTTCCGGCGAAGGGATTTATTCACTCTTTTTTTGCAAAGGAGGTTCAAAGGTACGGTTTCGTACAGGGGAGGCCCCCGGCCTAATCGGCCAACATTGAGCGTGGTCGGCGCTGTCGGGGGCAACGTTACAGTTGGGTGACGTGACGGTGCCGACCACACTGGAGAGTGGCATTAACCACACCCCGATCCTACCCGCAGAATGACAGCGCAGCAATTAAGCCTGATGGTCTAATCCGCGCTGCAACCATAACCCGATTTAAACTCGGTCCCTTCCCGAGTGCCCGTATGAGTTTGAGCTGTGAAGCACCTGCGCGGCGAGGAGGACCTCCGCCACGCCTCACTGCAGGACTTCCGCGAGGAGAACTAGCCCGGAGGCTTCTCCCGCGGCTGTGCCGGTCCTGTCATGTTCGGCTGGATGAATGGCGCCCTCTTGCCGGTAATGGTCTGAACCGACTTCAACAGCGGTCGATGGACCTCACGTAGAGCTTGGTAGTGCTCGCTGTGATACGCCAGGAGCGGCCCGACGATGCCCTTGTGCAGCGCTTCGGCTGCCGCGATGAAGCGCTCGATTTCAGCCCGGGAAAGCTGTTCGGAAGGTTTGGTTCTGGCCATTGGCGATCTCCGCTTGAGGGGGTCGCCGCAACGAGGACTACAATCCTACATGCCGGACTGCCTCACAATAGGGCTCGCTGGCCTACTTCGAGGGAAGCGATAGGACCAGCGTCAGCATGATCCTCATTGCCCCCGTCCGCAAGCGGCCACCGAAGACCCTATTTCCTCAGCCTATCTGGTCTCGGCAAAATGACGCGCGAGGCTCCCCTGGAGCCTTGCGGAATCTTGGGCAGATACCCTCTCTATTCTCTACTCAGGAGCCGAATGCTGGTATCGCGACGCAGTTCGGAATCGGCGCGATCGACGCCTTCAACCGTGATCGCGATTGTCCCGTTCTCAATTCTTGCAATCCACCCCTTTGCCTTCATGTACCAGAGATGAAACTCCAGATGCTCTGGTGGACAGCCTAACAACCGTTCGATTTCGACGTCGCCAATGCCCGGATTGCCGACATCCTGGCGGCGCTTCACATAGAGCAGCGAAAGCAGTTTGGCCTGGACCAAAGCGTCCTTCTCGACCCCTTTGGGGTCGCTTGCCTCCTCGACCAATTTAAGCCGCTCACCGGCATGCTCTCGATAGGAGATATCGTACTGGGCGCGCTTAACGGGATCCCTCAAGACGTTGTGTGCTTCTACTATTTCGCTGAAGCGGGCTTCGTTTCCAGTTTGCTGATTGTCGGGATGATAGCGCATCGCAAAGTAGCGGAATATTCGCTCAAGTGTCTCCGAGTTGGCGTTTGGGCTGATCTCCAAGAGTTCGTAGTAATCGACGAACAATGCGCTGCTCCCTCAAACATCGCTCGACAGCCGCGGGGGCCGACCGCCTACATGGCGATGCAGTGCCCTCACTCGTCGAGTTCATATACGGACAATACATTGCGCCCGGGGTCAAGATGAGCGGGAGCTAATGGACGTCAGCCAAGGCGGCTCCCGCGCGGGTGCAACGAAAATGGCCGGCGCCGCAGTGGGAGATTGCCTGATCAGCGCCGGCCGGACGGTAATCAGGTCCGCCGCAACACAAGCGATATCTGATTCTTGACGTTACGTCATGCGTCTGGCGGGGCTCTGTAAGGACGTTGGAGATACAGTCGAAGGTCGCTTCCGTGACCAGATTCTAGATCGAACCGGATTCGATGTGAATCATCCCCTCGGAACATTGTAGCCTCGAAACACTTCGGGCGTTGCACTGCCCCATCAGTGCACCGTTCCCTTCTGTTGGAACTGGCCGGCTGCCGAAAGGTGGCCGGCTTTTTTGCGTTTGGGAACACAGCGGGCCTTTTGCCGTTTGGTGCAATGGAACAGCTTCGCAGCCAGATGCAGGTATTCGCAGATCCGGGCCTGTGGGTCGCCTTGGCGGCAGTGCTGATCCCTTATGGGATTGGTGTCGCACTGCTTCTGTGGGTAGCCGGTTGACGGACCTGCCGGCCGAAAGCTTTTGCGCAAGGCAAAACAGCGGGTCGTCACGGTGTGTCTAGGACTTGATGCTTGGGGACGGTGGTTTCACCATCACGCGCAGTTGCATCTGGTCGATCGTTGCGACGATGGCAGCAGCCAGCGCTTCCGCCTCATCCATGAGCCCCGGCCCATAGAGACCGTTCACCGCTTCCTCGCTGGGCAGCACGCCAGGCGGGCAGTGGTCCTCAATTGTGCGCCGGATGAGCGTCAGCGCTGCCCGGCATTCGTCGGCTTCGATCTTCATACCCTTCAAACATGCAATTCGTCTAAAATGTTCCGGAACCGATTTCAGGCTGGCGGCTTGAATCGCCGGGTGTGGGTCAGTGTGCATGCGTTTGAAGTTCATCGAGCCGTTAATGCCGACCTTGGTGGAGAAGCCTCCCGAGGGCGATGGATGGACTCATGAGGTGAAGTTCGACGGCTTCGTTCCCAGATGATCATCGACGAGGACGGCACGCGGATCTACACCCGTCGCGGGCTCGACTGGACAACCAAATACCGCGACATCGTGGCTGCAAGCGCAGAGCTCGGCGCCGAGAGCGCAATCATAGACGGAGAAATCATCGTCCTGAACGAAGCCGGCCTTTCCGACTTCGCCGCGCTGCGCAAGGCGATCACACGCCGGCAGCACGACCTCTATTTCGTTGCCTTTGATCTCCTCTATTTGAACGGTCACGATCTGCGGGAAATGGACCTCGAAGACCGTCGCGAAATCCTGGAAGGCCTCATCTTCCCTGATGACCGCATCCAGTTCAGCCAGGCGCTGCCCGGTGACGCAAAAGCCATATTCCACCTGATCGATGAAGCCGGCCTTGAGGGCATGGTATCGAAGCGCCGTGACAGCAAATAGCGCAGCGGCCGGTCGACAGCCTGGCTGAAGATCAAAAGCTACATGGTGGAGGAATATGATTTGCTAGGCGTCGAGCGGGAACCCGGCAAGCCGGCCTTTGCGTTGATGGCCGATCGGAAAACCGGGCAGTATGTCGGCTCAGCGTTCATCAACTCCAGCCAGGCAATCCGCGAACGGCTATGGAAGCGCGTCCAGGAGCACGCTGGGCCGGCGCCGAAGGGCATGAAGCGGCCGGCGACACAGTGGGTTAAGCTCGGCATCATCGGCCGCGTGAAGCACTTGCGTGGTGAGGAAGATTTGCGGCACGCTTCTCTGCAAGATTTTCGAGAGGACGACACAGATAGCGGTGGCTAAGAAGGATCAGGAGCGTGCCACCTATGCGTGGATGTACGGTGCTCAAGCGCAGAAGGACGGCAAGGAGCGCGCCGCCCCGCCTTACTGGCAGGAGCATGCCGACGCCTGGCTACAAGGCTTGACGGTGTGCCGATGGCCGGTTTGGGCAAGAGCAAGACGGTCAGCGACGAGATGGAAGCCGAGGTCGACGAAGCCGCCGTCGAGCGCCCCGACGAATAGCCATTTTCGTTTTTGATTGAAGAAAGGGTTTCGTAGGGCCCATAAAGATTGCGTTTACCATTGCCTTTTGGGGGGATGCGATGGGTGCAACGCCCCTAGATATCGCTCAAGCGGCCACTGCGACTACGGCCACCTTGCTGAAGTGGCAGAAGGAACGGATCCGTCTGAATCTCGACAAGTTCGTGCGGCTTTAATTTTATCGGTCGCGCGGCTTTGCCGGTTCTGTCACCATTCCACTGGATGAACTGTGCCTTCTGGCCGGTGATACGAGCCCTTGAGCTACGGCTGAGTCTGGTGAGGCCACTGCGACTAACCGGGATCGAGGGCCAACGAACAGCTTGCCTGCCCTCCTCAGCATTTGGACTTAGGTCTGATCCCTCCGCGTAAATGGCCGAGCCGCGAAACATTTCACCTTCTACTTTGTTGCATTGGCCGTGCCGCTTAGGAGAACATACACAGTGCCTCTATCAAATGAACTGCGCGACGTACCTATAGAATTCCAATGTCCCTCCTGTTCGTGCCCAATGGTGAGAAGGGGATCCTGGCTGAAAACGATTGCCGGTTTCAACTGCGATAGCTGCAGATCCAGAGTGCGGATCGGCTACGAAGAGAAGCTGGCCATATTCGACCGGCACCTTAGAAAGGTGAGCGCAGCACAAATTCAGTGAACAACCGCCCTTGTTAGCGGCCGCTTTAGAGATCGGGTTGCAGAGGAGGGTACACGGGCTTTTCTCCTTATCCTTTTTTCTCCCTGCGGCGCCACTGTCTATTATCGGTGGCGAGGCTGCTATCACCTTCTGAGCGGGCTAACGATGGAGTGCCTTCGACTGTGAAGATGATTCCGGCGTCTTCAAACGCTTTGCGGACGGCCGCGATGTTGTGGGGACGCGCTCTCCTGAAGCCGTTCTCAAGATCGCTGATCACCATTTCGCTAACATTGGCCTTTGCGGCAAGTCGCACACGCGACCAGTTCAGTAGGGCTCGTGCTGCTCTGGATTGATCTGCTGAGAGTAAGGTTCGGCTGTCCATAAACAGTCGAACATTCAATATCGCTAAAATGTTCCTCTTGACCTTCTGCGATTTCTAACGGCGTGAGGCCGGCCTCTCGGGTAACGCGGCGGGGCTTTCCAATAACTTTGCGGAACGCTGATCGTCACGCCGCAACGTCTTCTTTTTCGGCTTGGTCTTCTCAACCAG
>NZ_JAMYQZ010000158.1:0-7056 GCF_040321145.1 Mesorhizobium sp. M0514 | reverse complement strand
CCCCTTCGTTAAGGGGTCCCGTTTGGACGAAAATCACCCCTCAAACAGGGTCCTCATTCCATGAAAAATCACACTTTGACCATGGCTGAGCAATCCGGCGCCCGGAGAAAAGATGCCCAGCGAGCGCGGCCAGACGACCGGCTGCTTGATACCGAACTGGAGCATTTGCCGGCTGAGCTGCGCTGGCGCGAGTGGATGGGCGGGTCGAAGCGGTGATCTTTGCCTCGGCCGAACCGGTGACGCGCGAGGTGCTCGCACGCGTCGTCGGCAAAGGCTGCAACATCGATGTGATTATCGACGACATCCGCGACGCGCTTCGCGGCCGCCCCCACGAATTGGTATCGGTCGCCGACGACTGGCAGCATCAGACGAAAAAGGGATTTGGCGATGCAATCCGGGCCGCCGACGGGCTCGGGGCGCAGGAATCCGCGCTGTCGCAGTCCGAAGCCCTGGTGCTGATGTGCATCGCTTACTTCCAGCCGATCACGCGCGGCGAGCTCTCGAGCTTTTTCGGCAAGGAAGTGTCGCGCGACCTGATCGGGGTCTTGCGCTCGCAGGATCTTATCGCCTCGGGTCCGCGCAGTCCGCAACCTGGCGCGCCCTACACCTATGTGACGACGAAAACCTTCCTGTCCCACTTCGGCCTCGACACGCTGCGCCAGCTGCCGGATTTCGAGGGGCTCGAGGATGCTGGGTTGCTGTCGAAGGAGAAGCTGTTGGCGGGCGACATCATGCCGGGGTTTTCCAATGACGGCGACGGGGATTCTGGCGTCGCCGGCGATGAACGAAACATGGCTTCGCCCAGCGCCGGCCTCTCTACCAAAGATCTGGACCTGGTCTTCTTGCCGGTTGCGCGAATAGGCCTCGAGCTGACCGGCAAGATCGACACCCGACACTTGCGCGCGGACCAATCTGGGGACTATTCCCAGGAAATCGGCAAAGCGGGCGATCCTTTCCTCGCGGCCGCTGCCGCCAGAATAACCCGACCACGGTGCGCCACGACAGCGTCCCTCTCGGGGATCACCCATTCCACGAAGTGGCGGCAAGTTGGTCGAACATAATCGCATGCGAATCGCCTGATGGCGTAAGCGTGGCGTTTGGCTGCCATCGCCCGCGAAAACGCGAGCCGCATCAGGCCACGTAAATTTAGACAAAAGCGTTTGCGCGAAATATAAAATCAATTAATACCATTCGTTGTAAATGGCACATCTGTGGCGGACGATATAACTGAATGCCTATTCCGACACTTCCCAGAGCCGCAAAAAGCTCTGCTCCGGCACAGTATCTCGGCTTTTCGCTTCAGCAGGTGCGGCTCTGCTATTACCTCCTGAGCGTGGCCGACGGTATCGCCGTCTCCCTCGAACATATCGACGATGTTGGCGTCCATCGTCCTGACGGAACGGCGCTCTTCGAACAAGCCAAAAGCACGCTGGGCGGAAAGAACCCGGCAAGCAACAAATCGGAAGAGCTCTGGAAGACCTTCGGGAACTGGGCCGACACCTGCCTTGATTCAAACATCGATCCCAGTACGTCTGAGTTTCGCTATTATGTCTCAGACACGAAAGCCGGTGCGCTGCTCACCGCGATCAGCAAGGCCGACAGTCCCGCCGAGGCGGAAAAAGTCCTCAAAAAAATTAAGGAGCTCTTCGAAGAATGTGAAACGGGAACGGGGTGTGAGCCACATCTCGCCCGCTTCCTCAAGGCTGGGGACGCTGTATGCTGCGCCATCATCCAACAATGCTCGTTTCATGCGGAAGCCGATCCGGTCGCCGCCATCCGTGATCGCTTGAACGTTCTTCCCGTCGATGCGATCGACGATTTTTGCGCAGCAGCCATCGGGCTGGCGGTCGATGACATGGACGAGCTGATCCGCCAGCGACAGACACCTGCAATCGAGGCTTCCGCGTTTCGAAAGCGCTTTTGGGCCTTCGTGCGAAAGCACAATTTCTCGAATGTCCTGACACCCAGCATCGATGCGCCAGAGCCACAGGCAATCGACAGGACGCTCCTGGGCGCGCCCCTGTTCGTTCGCCAGCTGAACGCGATCGAAGCAAGCAACATCATGCTCGTGACCGCAGTCAGCGACTACATGAGAACCACGGCCGACAAGGTCAAGTGGGCAGACGACGGCGCCGTCTACGCCGACAGCTTTTCCGAGCTGGATGAGCAACTCGTCCGCCGGCATTTGCTGGTTTGCGATGAAGTTGACGACACCCAACCGGTGCTTGCCGTGCCGGATCGAGGCCGCCGGGTCTATCGCGAGTGCTCCAACACAGGCATGCCGTTGGAAGGCCAGACCCTCCCCTCCTATTTCATTGCCGGCGCCTTCAACTGTCTCGCGCAAACCCGCCGCGTCGGGTGGCATCCCAAGTATCTCACATTGTTTCCACCCGAGTGACCGAAATGACTGATGGCAAAATCGAAGGCGCGTTACCGCAGCCTTCGCCCTCCGACACGGCGAATCCTATCGCCTTGGTGCAAAATCCTGCCTTTGGTGTTCATCTACTGTGGAGTTTCGGACGAGGCTTCCAGGCTGAAAAGATCGATGAACTTCTCCCCATGCCGACTTTCTTCCTGGCGCTGCCGCTCATCCTCCACGCCCGCACACTCGCTGACCTCAGATCGACGAACCTGCCTTCGGGTCTCAGTAAATTTGTCGCAAAGTTGAGCGAACAGCGAGAGCGTCTCATGGCGGTCCATGACAGGACCTTGCGCATGCGCGAGTTGACCCTCCAATCGATCGGAACCGGGATTGCTTCCCGGCTTCTTCACGTTGACTACGCGACGGGCTTCGTGCGGGCTAACGATGTCGACGTTCCCCGGCCGCCCGAGCGGCTGAAATTTCACGTCGCGAACGCCGACAAGTTGGGGCGGTGGTGCGCAAGGCTGCCCCAAGCACAGGTGTTCCAACTTCTACAGGTAACTGTCTAATGCATTTTCAAATTCGCAAGCTCATCCTGTGGCCAAAAAACGGAGGCGAACCGCGGATCGTTGAATTCCATCCGGGTATGGTGAACGTCATCAGCGGGTCGTCCAAAACCGGCAAATCCGCCGTCATTCCCATCATTGACTACTGCCTGGGATCTGGAAAATGCAGCATTCCTGTGGGAACGATCCGGACAGCCTGCGCCTGGTTCGGCCTTCTGATAGAGACGTTAGAGGGACAGAAGCTTCTAGCAAGGCGGGAGCCGGGCGATGCTCGCCAGACTGGCGATATGTATCTAGCCGAGGGAGCAGCGCTTGAGGTGCCAATGCAGGCACCCGAAAAAAATATCACTGCGGATGCCGTTAAGCGAAAACTCGACGCGCTCGCCGGTCTATCCCAACTCGGGCTCGACCCGAATGCCGATTCCGGGTTCCAGTCACGCGTAAGCTTCAGGGACCTGCTCGCTTTCACATTCCAGCCCCAATATATCGTCGCCAATCCGATGGTGCTGTTTTTCAATGCGGATACGAGCGAGCATCGTGAAAAGCTCAAGGCGATTTTCCCGTACGTGCTGGGAGCCCTCACACCGGAAATGCTTCTGGCGAAGTGGGAGATCGACCGGCTGCAGCGTGAGGCCCGCCGAAAGGAAGCAGCACTCGAGGCGGCGAAAAAAGCGGTGAACGCTTGGCAGGTGGAGACCCAGGCTTTGCTGCGTCAGGCGCTGGAATTCGGCCTATTGCCGGCAGCCACCCCGATGCCTAGCAAATGGCCGGACGTCGTCGATCTCCTCCGCCAAGCCGCCGAAGCCGATACCCGGCAGTCGTTCACTACCGTCGAGTCGATCGACGGCACACTGGCACGCTTGCAGGAACTTCGCCAGCTGGAAAGCCAGGCATCCGCCGATCTGACGGAAAAACGCCAAGCCTATAACGAATTGCAGCGCCTGCTAGACAGCAGTAACTCCTACGGCGATGCGATCCTCATTCAGCGGGATCGCCTGAACATCTCAGAATGGTTGCGCAAGCGCGTAAGCGATTCAGGCGATCCTCTGGTTGCCATGGGCTCTGTCGGTCGAACCAAGCTCGATACTCTGACACAGGCGCTAGCGGGTATTGAAATCGAGATGCGATCGCAGCCGAGTCTATCGCACACTTTCGACAAGGAACGTTTGCGTCTGCGAAAGGAGGTGGAAGACGCCACAGCGACATTGACCGCTGTCCGCCAGGAAATCACCCTGCTCGAACAAAAATCAAAGGAAGTGCAGGGGGCGCTTTTCCAACAGGACAGGCTCGAGCGTTTCGTCGGCGGCTTGCAGCAGGCGCTCGTCTCGCTCGACCGCACGCAGGAAGGTTCGGACCTGACGATCGAATTGGATCGTCTGCGAGAGCGGGTCAACGAGCTTCGAAAGGTCTATTCCGAGCGCGAAGTCGAGCGCAAAACGCAAAATGCCCTGCAGATCATCCAGAACATGGCGTCCACCATTCTGCCCTTGCTCGACGCGGAATGGCCCGAGGCGCCGATCCTGCTCCTGCTGGACGATCTGACCATTAAGGTCATCCATCCGGATCGGTCCGACTACCTATGGGAGATTGGCAGCGGCGCGAACTGGTTAGCCTATCACATCGCGGTCACACTGGCCCTTCACCGCTTCTTCCTCGTCGGTCACCATCCGGTTCCGGGACTGCTAGTCTACGACCAGCCCAGCCAGGTCTATTTCCCGCGCGGCTTTGCAGAAGGTGACGAAAGTGCCACAGGGCGTGCCCGCGACAACGACATCGCCGCCGTGCGGTCCGTCTTCGACGCGATCGCGAAGGAAGTCATGCGCTCGGAAGGCCGGTTGCAGGCTATTGTCCTTGACCACGCCGCGACGGATGTTTGGGGCGGACTCACTGGAGTGACCCTGACTGAGGAATGGCGTGACGACATCAAGCTGGTGCCGGTCGATTGGCTGTGAGACGGCCCTGCCGTGGCGTAGTCGCCCGTGACACATTTCGGGCGTACCTTCCGACGAACGCAAACGCCATGTGAAGAAACGGGCTAGAAATGATGTCAAGAATTCAGCGCACTATTCAGATCATGAAGCCCGATCATCAGCGTCATGGGGTCGGAGACGAAGACAGGAAGCCGACCACCTCATAAAAGGCTCGCGCTTCATCTGAAATCGCCTGCACCAGCACGCCGCGGATAAGCGCCTGTGCGCTGACCTGGCGCGGTTCCATTCGGAGTAGCGCTACAAGCGTTCCCCACAGTGAACAAAACCCGCACAACTGTGTGAGGATCGATGGTAGCGGGTGACCGCTACGGCCGGAACTCACACTCGGAATGCGTGCCCTTCATGTACTGGGCGGCATCTTGATCTAAGTGGACGATTTCTAACCATAGTTGGCGATGTAGAATTCTATTTTCATCGTATAGAACAATTGAGGAACGTCGCCAATCTGAACACCTTGGCTCGGATCATGGCGTTCGGGCGATGACTGCCGTAAGGATTCCAGCCGTGTGGGGCAAGGCCGCTACCGGCCGGCGACGGAGGGGAACATGGCAATCGATACTCTTGAAAAGGTGCCGCTGCTCTATCACTTCACTGATCGGAGGAACCTGCCGGTGATTAAAGAAATGGGAGGACTCTATCCACTCGCGCAGCTTGACCAGAAGAAGGTCAAGGTTCCGGCACCGGGCGGCAATGAATGGAGTCGGGACGCCGACGCGTTGAAGGGAATGGGCAACTACGTCCACCTTTGCTTTCGTAGCAGCCATCCGATGGAGTACGTTGCCCGGCAGGATGGGAGGATCACGGACACGATCTTTCTGCAAATACACCCCTCGGTGATGCAGTTCACGGGTGTTCGTTTCACCAACGATGTCGCGAACAAAGCTGGCGTCGAATCGGTTCCTATCGGAGAGGCTGAACCGCTAATCGATTTTGAGATACTTTACACCCGAACGGACTGGAAGGACGCGGCGATTAAGGCGCGTCTCACGCAGGCGGAGAAATACGAGGTGTTGGTTCCCCATGTCATCCCGCTGGGCTTAATAAGGAACATTTAGAATGGCTGAGAGACCAGTCTTTATCCCTGCGACCGAGGACGAAGGTTACGTCAGGCGATTGGATTTCGAAATTCCGTGGGCCGGTGGCTTCGCTGAGGTTCAGAAGAAGAAGAATATCCGGTCGCTGCATGAAGCCGCCAAGAAAGCCGGATATGCGCCGTTGCTAGAAGTATCTAGCAAGTCTGATGAAGTCGCCGGCCGGCACCTTAGCGCGTTTCACCTGCGCGTGATGACCAGCATCGGCGAGATACCGCTGGAGAACGCCTTTCAGGGAAGTAAGGTATTCGAGCGCGGCGGGCCGTACACCGATCTGTACGAGGTTGAACCGCGCGATGCGAAGCGCGAGCCACGACTCCGCAATTCCGGCGCACTGGTGGGCTTCAAATTCGACGGCTTCGAGTTCCCGCTAGAACCCACGACCGTGTTCTACGATTGGCTTTATCTCAATGCCATCTTTCCTCACCGTGTATGGCTCAAAAATCGAGTGGACGGCGAAATGCAGTATGCCGGTTTCACCGACATAGAGTTCAACCCTAGCAAGTCGGTCAATTGTCAGGCGATAACGTGCGCTCTGTTCGTAGTGCTCATGAGGGAGAACAAGCTGGAGCGGTACCTGAAAACGCCCGAGGTTTTCATTGCCGCGATGGCTGCTCATTCGCTTCGGCCGACCGAGCATCAACCTCATTTGAAGCAGGCCAGACTTAGGGTCGGCTAGGAGGCGGTATGCGCAATTTCTTCCGCAAGAGCAGCAAGGTCACTGCCGAGACCGCACGCCGGGTAACCGGTATCAGTACACCTGTCTTCGGCGTGTCTTGGTCGGACCCCGGCCCCCGGGCGTGGGCGATCCTCTGATCGCTCCTGTGCGTGCCCAAAGATCGTCTGCCGCGCCGGTGTGACCGGCATGACCGTGCTATTTGCCGAGTCGTACCTGGCAGTGTTGCGGCCAGGGCTGCGGTGCGTGTAGTCTCGCATCGGTCGAAAGTGTAGCCAAAGTAACGTGAGAGGCGCCGGGTAGTGTGCTGAGAGTTCTGCAAATTCGCTGAGAGGGGGCGGTCATGGCAGGCTGGTGATTGTTCACGTCA
>NZ_JAMYQZ010000157.1:0-7057 GCF_040321145.1 Mesorhizobium sp. M0514 | reverse complement strand
TGCCTTTTCCCTCGGCCCCACAACCCCGACCGGAACATCCCATGCATCGGCCGCCGATGCAGGAACTGCCGGTGTTTGCCGCGCTCGATCTCGGCACCAACAATTGCCGGCTGCTGGTCGCGGTGCCGCAACGCCATGGCCAGTTCCGCGTCATCGACGCCTTCTCGCGCATCGTCAGGCTGGGCGAGGGGCTGACCGCCAATGGGCACCTTAGCCAGGCGGCGATGGACCGCGCCGTCGAGGCGCTGAAAATCTGCGGCGACAAATTGCGCAACCGCAAGATCAGGAAAGCCCGGCTGATCGCCACCGAGGCTTGCCGCACCGCCGATAATGGCGTCGAATTCCTGCAGCGCGTCGAACGAGAGGCGGGGTTGAAGTTGGAAATCATCGATCGCCAGACCGAGGCGCGGCTTGCTGTATCCGGCTGCGGCTCGCTGGTCGAGCGCGACACGCAAGGCGTGGTGCTGTTCGACATTGGCGGTGGCTCGTCCGAAATCGCGCTGATCGACCTCACCGGCCAGCGCTCGCCGCGG
Organism: Mesorhizobium sp. M0514; assembly: GCF_040321145.1. Classification (NCBI taxonomy): domain Bacteria; kingdom Pseudomonadati; phylum Pseudomonadota; class Alphaproteobacteria; order Hyphomicrobiales; family Phyllobacteriaceae; genus Mesorhizobium; species Mesorhizobium sp. M0514. Next base: position 6,524 of record NZ_JAMYQZ010000157.1, on the reverse strand, counting down.
CTGGCCAACCATATCGTGTCGTGGACGTCGCTGCCGGTCGGCGTTGTCTCGCTGGCCGAGCGCTTTGGCGGCCGCACGGTGACGCGCGAGATCTTTGCCGCCATGGTCGATGATGTCGCGGTGCGGCTAAAGTCCTTCGACGGCCGCGACCGGCTGAGCCATGTGCTGGCCAGTCCGAAATTCCATCTGCTGGGCACATCCGGCACGGTGACGACGCTGGCCGGCGTCCATCTCGATCTCGAACGCTACGACCGCCGCCGCGTCGATGGGCTGTGGATGGACCGCGACAGCGTCGACCGCATGGTCGAAAAACTGGTTGGCTGGGATTTCCAGCAGCGCTGCGCCAACCCGTGCATCGGCGCCGACCGTGCCGACCTGGTGCTGGCCGGCTGTGCTATCCTGGAAGCCATCCGTGCGGTGTGGCCGTCGGAGCGGCTGCGCGTCGCCGACCGGGGCTTACGCGAAGGCATTTTGAGCGAGCTGATGGCCGATGACGGCGTCTGGCGCAACAGTGGGCGAGGCCGACAGTGACCAAGAAGCCGGAAAAGCCGGGCTCCGCCAGCATTCGTGTCCTCAAGACGCGGATCAAGAAGAAGAGCGGCCTGAAGGAATCGTCGCGCCGCTGGCTGCAGCGCCACATCAATGATCCCTATGTCCAGCGCTCCAAGGCCGACGGCTATCGCTCGCGCGCGGCCTACAAGCTGATCGAGATCGATGACAAGCATCATCTGCTGAAACCCGGCATGAAGGTCATCGATCTCGGTGCGGCCCCCGGCGGCTGGTGCCAGGTGGCGGCCGCGAGGACGAAATCGACGGCTGATAATCCACATGTCATCGGCATCGACTATCTCGAAATGGATGCGGTGCCGGGTGCGCCGGTGCTGCTGATGGATTTCCTCGACCCGGAAGCGCCGCAAAAGCTCGCCGAGGCGCTGGGCGGCGACCCCGATATCGTGTTGTCCGACATGGCCGCGCCGACCACCGGCCACAAGCGAACCGACCACATCCGCACCATGCATCTGTGCGAGGTGGCCGCCGATTTCGCGCTGTCGGTGCTGAAGCCGGGCGGGCACTTTTTGGCCAAGACGTTTCAAGGCGGCGCCGAAAACGAGCTGCTGTCGATGCTCAAGAAGAACTTCCGCTCGGTGCACCACGTGAAGCCGCCGGCGTCGCGGGATGAGTCGGTGGAACTGTATTTGCTGGCGAAGGATTTTAAGGGCAGAGAGCCACCAGTGGCATCGTCATCCTAGGGCGAAGCAAGGAGCGAAGCGACGCAGCGCAGACCCTAGGATCCATGCCGTGACGTTAACGCGTTGAAAACGCTGCAGAATTCTGTGCCGCTGCATCCTTCGATCAAGATCACGGAATGGATCCCAGGGTCTGCGCGACGCTTTGAGTCGCTTCGCCCTAGGATGAACGAAGCGATGAGGGGCGCTCGCCCCTTACTTCCCAGCCGTGCTCACCGGCTCCAGTGTCTTCGGCGTCGTCATCCGGCCATGACCCGACACGGCGTTGCCGGCATCCGGCGCCAGCCGCATGAACGATACCGACGCCGCCGCTGACACTGCCGCCACGATGAAGAAGGCAATGTGGAAATCGCCGAGCATCAGCGGGCCGCCATGGATCGAGGTCGAGACTTCCAGGATGCCGCCGGCCAGCGCCACGCCGAGCGCGATCGACAACTGCTGGAACACCGCCGTGATCGGCGTTGCCTTGCTGGTGTCCTCGGCCGACACTTCGGCGTAGGAGAGCGCATTGACGCCGGTGAAGAACATCGAGCGGATGAAGCCGCCGACCAGCAATATCGCCAGCATCAGCGCGTAAGGCGTCTCCGGCGTGAACAGGCCGTATATGGCGATCGATGCGGCGGCGATCAGCGAGCCCCAGATCAGCACCCGGCGGAAGCCGGCGAGCCGGAAGATCAGCGCGGTGACGAACTTCATGCCAATGGCGCCGATGGCCGAGACGAAGGTGATCATGCCCGACTGGAACGGCGTCAGCCCGAAGCCGATCTGGAACATCAGGGGCAACAGGAACGGCACCGCCCCGATGCCGATGCGAAACAGCGAGCCGCCGAGCACCGAGGAGCGGAACACCGGGTTGCGGAACAGTTCCAGCGCCAGCAGCGGGTTCTTGGCGCGCCGCGCATGCAGGAGATAGAGCACGCCGGAAATCAGCCCGACCGCCACGGTGATGAGGCCGGTCGCCGGCGGCAGATAGGGCAAGCTGACCACCGACAGGCCGAAGATGACGCCGGAGGCCGCCAGCCCGCTCAGTACGAAACCGACGAAATCGAGCGGCGGCGTCTCCATCGAGTCGGTTCGCGGCAGGAAGCGTGTCGCCAGCCAGATGCCGACCAGGCCGATCGGCACGTTGATCAGAAAGATCCAATGCCAGGTGAAATAGGTGGTGATGAAGCCGCCGATCGGTGGTCCCACAAGCGGGCCGACCAGCGCCGGCACCGTCAGCCACGACATGGCCGCGACCAGCTCGCTCTTCGGCGTCGCGCGCACCAGGACCAGCCTGCCGACCGGCGTCATCATGGCGCCGCCTATGCCTTGCAGGAAGCGCGAGACGACAAAGGCCGGCAGTGAATTGGAGATGGCGCAGCAGACCGAGCCGACGATGAAGACGCCGATCGCGGCGCGAAAAATGGTCTTGGCGCCGAACCGGTCGGCCATCCAGCCGCTGATCGGAATGAAGATCGCCAGCGCCACCAGATAGGCGGTCAGCGCCAGCTTGAGCGCGATCGGGCTGGTGTGGATGTCGACGGCAATCGCCGGCAGCGATGTCGCGATGACGGTCGAATCCATGTTTTCCATGAACAAGGCGACCGCCAGAATGAGCGGAATGATGCGGTTCAACGAACGCGTCCGAACTGGTCTAAATGTGCCTGCCGGCCAATCCAAACAATGAAAAGGCGGGCAAGCCGATACAAACGGGCGGTTATCACGCCTCAGGCGCGATGTCGCATTAATTTGCTGTCACTTTTGTGCGACCATGGGCGGACAAGAGGCGTCGCTGCGTTTCGCCACATTGAATGAACTTGCGAAAATTGACCGGGTTCACTATGCTGTAGTGAATATAACTACTATATGGACAATGCCATGGAAGAAGCCGTTTCCGCAGCCGACGCCAACCGCAAATTCTCGCTCCTCCTGCGCGGTGTCCGCGAAGGACAGAGCTATGTCGTGACCAGCCATGGGCGCCCCGTGGCGCGGATCGTGCCTGCAGGGCAGCCCGACCCTGCGGCGTCTCGTTCGCGCACAGCGCTGCTGTCGCGCCTCGAACGCCAGCCTGTTGTAGAAGCCGGGCGCTGGAGCCGCGACGAGCTTTACGAGGACGAGCGGTGAAGGTCGCGCTCGATACCAACATCCTTGTTTATGCCGAGGGGATCAACGGAGCCGAGAAGCGCGACATCGTTTTCGGCCTGCTGCACGACATTGCGCAAGAGGCAGCCGTCATTCCAGTCCAAGTGCTCGGCGAATTGTTCACCGTTCTCACACGCAAGGCCGGACGATCACGTGCACAAGCGCGCGACGCCCTGTTGAGCTGGCGCGACGCGTTTCCGGTTGTCGGCACGACGCCGGAGGTGATGACGGTCGCGGCTGATCTTGCGACCGATCACCATTTCGGCATCTGGGATGCGACCATCCTGTCTGTTGCCTCGCAAACCGGTTGCCGGCTGCTGCTGTCGGAAGATCTGCAGGACGGCTTCACCTGGGGCGGCGTAACGGTCGTCAATCCTTTCGGGTCACCGCGCCATGTCTTGCTCGATGCCCTGTTGGGCAAGTCCGCCGAATAGGCCACGACCGGCTTTTCAACCACGCCGCGACGTGTTACCAGCCAGCGCCAATCCTGAAAGGGAAGAAACGAGTCGGCGCTGTCCATTTCGGTCCAGCGCTTTTTTGTATTCTCCCGGCGCTTTTCGTATCCGAGGACTGGCCATGGCAAAAATCATCGAAACGTCCACCGGCGCGCTGGCGCTGACCTTTGACGACGTGCTGTTGCAGCCCGGTCATTCCGAGGTCATGCCCGGTGAGACCGACATCCGCACCCGCATCGCCACCGACATCGACCTCAACGTGCCGATCCTGTCGGCCGCCATGGACACCGTCACCGAGGCGAGGCTTGCCATCGCCATGGCGCAGGCCGGCGGCATCGGCGTCATCCACCGCAATTTCTCGCCGGCCGAACAGGCCGAGCAGGTGCGTCAGGTCAAGAAGTTCGAATCGGGCATGGTCATCAATCCGGTCACCATCGGCCCCGACGCCACCCTGGCCGACGCGCTGGCGCTGATGCGCACCTATTCCATCTCGGGCATTCCGGTGGTCGAGAATGGCGGCACCGGCGGCCAGAAGATCGGCCGCCTCGTCGGCATCCTGACCAACCGCGACGTGCGCTTCGCCTCCGATCCGGGGCAGAAAGTCTACGAATTGATGACCCGTGAGAACCTGATCACGGTCAAGGAGAATGTCGACCAGGACGAGGCCAAGCGGCTGCTGCATCAGCACCGCATCGAAAAGCTCGTCGTCGTGGACAAGTCCGGCAATTGCGTCGGCCTGATCACCGTCAAGGACATCGAGAAGTCGCAGCTCAACCCGCACGCCACCAAGGATGCGCAGGGGCGCCTGCGGGCGGCGGCAGCCACCAGCGTCGGCGATGACGGCTTCGAGCGCGCCGAGCGGTTGATCGATGCCGGTGTCGACCTCCTGGTCATCGACACCGCGCATGGCCATTCGCAGCGCGTGCTCGATGCGGTGACGCGGGCCAAGAAGCTTTCCAATTCCGTCCGCATCCTGGCCGGCAACGTCGCCACCGCCGAAGGCACGCAGGCGCTGATCGACGCCGGCGCCGATGCCGTCAAGGTCGGCATCGGCCCGGGCTCGATCTGCACCACGCGCATCGTCGCCGGCGTCGGCGTGCCGCAGCTTTCGGCGATCATGTCGGCGGTCGAGACGGCGCATAGATCAGGCGTGTCGGTCGTCGCCGACGGCGGCATCAAATATTCGGGTGACCTGGCCAAGGCGCTTGCCGCCGGCGCCGGTGCGGCCATGATCGGTTCGCTGCTGGCCGGCACCGACGAAAGCCCGGGCGAGGTCTATCTGCATCAGGGCCGCTCCTTCAAGGCCTATCGCGGCATGGGCTCTGTCGGCGCCATGGCGCGCGGCTCGGCCGATCGCTACTTCCAGGCCGAGGTTCGCGACACGCTGAAACTGGTCCCGGAAGGCATTGAAGGGCAGGTGCCCTACAAGGGACCTGCGTCTGGCGTGCTGCACCAGCTTGCGGGCGGGCTAAAAGCCGCTATGGGTTATGTCGGTGGCCGCGACCTTGCCGATTTTCGCGAACGCGCCACCTTTGTGCGCATATCCAACGCCGGACTTCGTGAAAGCCACGCCCATGACGTCACGATTACCCGCGAAAGCCCGAACTATCCTGGCGGAGCCTGACCGGCAGCCAGAGCGGTACATGCTCTGGCGCCACCAGGCGACGATCGTGCTGCGGCTGGCGCGCCATGCCGGCGCGCTGTGCTTTGCCGCCGCGGCGGTTTTCATCATCATGACGCTGCTGGAATTCTTCTATTTCCGCCGGCTGAGCGGTGGCCTGCCGTCGCTCGACGTGCGCCTTGGCGGGTTCACGCCCGACGAGGGCATGGCCTGGCTGACGGCACTCGGCCGGCGCGGCAGCGAGATCATCCTGGTCTGGCACTATTTGACTTTCGACCTTCTCTTCCCGGCGCTGCTGTCGCTGACCATGGTCAGCTTGATCCTGGCAACCGGGCGGCGGCTGAAGAGTTTTCGTGCCATGCCGGTGCAGCTTCAGGCACTGTTCGCGCTGGTCATCGTGCTGCCCTACACGTGCGCCGACTACGCCCAGAACATTGCGGTGGCGCGGCTTCTGTCCGATGCGCTGTCGGCCAACCCGGATTCTCTGTCTTTCGCCTCGTCGCTGATCGTCACCAAATTCGCGCTGCTGGCGATCCCCGTCATCGTCATCGCGTTTTTGATCCTTGCCGCCCAGCGGCGTCCACAGGCATGAACGACAGAGCAGGGGCAACGCCATGAGCCAGACCGCGATTTTCTGGCCGATGCTGGCGCAGGTGTTGCTCGTCTATATCGTCTATGTCGTGATGGGCCGGCGCCGCTACGGCGCGGTCAAATCGGGCGAGGCCAAGGTCGGTCAATACAAGGTGCGCACGACCGAGCCCGGGTCGAGCGTCACGGTCGCCAACAATCTTGTCAACCAGTTCGAACTGCCGGTGCTGTTCTATGTGCTGTGTCTGGCGCTGCACGCGACCAATGGCGTCAATTATCTGACCCTGGCCTTGATGTGGATTTTCGTGATTTCCCGCTATGGCCACGCCTGGGTCCACCTCACCAGCAACAATCTGCGGTTTCGCAGCCGCGCCTTCTACGTCGGCGCGATCATTCTCTTGCTGGCATGGATCTGGTTCGCCCTACACCTGCTCGGAGCGGTGTAGGGCAGTTGTTTACCCTCCCCCTTGTGGGGAGGGTCGCTCCGCG
>NZ_JAMYQZ010000156.1:0-7084 GCF_040321145.1 Mesorhizobium sp. M0514 | reverse complement strand
TTCCTCCACTTCCTAACCGTCTTCTGATTGATGCCGTAGCGCTTCGCCAGCGCCCTCAGGCTCTCTTGACTGTGCTGTATCGCTCGACGGATCGCCTCTGTCGTCGTGGCGCTCCCATGAAGAACCTGGCCCATAGCGCATCCTTTGATTCGGACGAAAAGTATGCGCCATCAAAGCCTGGGATCAAACATCCAGCGCCCGTCATGGGCGGAGAGTACGCTGTCGGCAGCAAGATGCCCGTCCTGACGGAATGCGATGGCCGCTGCCTGTTTTGGTGGGGCTTGGACCGGTGCTTCCTGTGGATCTGAAGAGCGGCCAATACCAAGATCTCGACGGCTCCGCCCAGCGGATCCTTATCGATCGGGAAGAGCCGCGAGGCTGAACCGGTTGGCGGCGCCCAACGACTGTGCGGATGCTGGTCGTCAGTCGACCGAGTCTTTGCTGGATTGCCTCGTCATGATGATATCGGCGCGCGTGCGAAGAACGGATCAGCCACAATACGTTGCCGAACCTTTGGCCAGTAGGGGCACGCGATTGGGAAGCCGACCATTCAGAATGCCTAGACATGCAAACGTTTTCACGGCAATCGACCACTCGACCGTGAACCCGCCGTTGCCGGGTTATCGAGCCTGGTTGATCCAGATCAGCGTTATCTCTTCGTCGGCGTGGTTTCATTGACCAGGCTTCCAACGGAGAACGCATGCCTATCGACGATGGGGAGATGAGCGGCAAACCGTGGGTGATTGCGATGCTTCAAGAGCGCTTCGTATCGCAGATAGCCGCTATGGCGGCACGCTGATGGCCGGCTCTGTCGACACATTCGACATCATTGTCGTCGGAGCTGGGCCGGTCGGACTTGCCTTCGCAGCATCGCTCGCCCTGAGCCGACTCAAGGTGGCAGTGGTTGAACGGCAGTCGCTCGACAGCCTGGCGAATCCGGCTTTCGACGGTCGCGAGATCGCGCTGACGCACGCATCGGTGAGAATCCTTCGCGAGCTCGGCGCCTGGGACGCCATGCCCGCATCTGAGAAATCACCGCTTCATGGCGCGCGCGTGCTCAACGGATCGAGCCCTTTCGCCCTGTGCTTCGATACTCGCAGCGGATCTGGGGAACCACTCGGATTTCTGGTCCCAAATTGTCGGATCCGCGATGCCCTGTTCAAAATTGTCTACTTCCAGGATCATGCCCGGCTGCTGTGCGGCAACTCGGTCGTGAATGCAACAACCAGCGACGACGAGGCGGTCATAACGCTTTCTGATGGCAGGCAATTGGCCGCTCGGCTGCTCGTAGCAGCGGATTCGCGTTTGTCCGCGATGCGCGACCTGCTCGGCATTGGCGCCAACATCCATCCGCTTGGCCACTCCATGCTGATTTGCCGAGTGAGGCACGAGCGCTTCCATCACCAGATCGCGGTCGAATGGTTCGACCACCATCAGACCATAGCGATGTTGCCGCTCATGGAAGGCGTGTCGTCGCTGCTTCTGACTTTGCGCTCAATCGAGGCCGATAGACTGTCTGTTCTCGATGACGAATTGTTCCTCATGGAATTGATGAACCGGTGTCGAGGACGCCTCGGGCAGATGACCCTGGCAAGCACCCGCCATGCCTATCCGCTGGTCACGACCTGGGCGCACAAGTTCTCGGCACCGAGTGCGGCACTTATAGGAGACGCTGCCATCGGCATGCACCCGGTGACCGCGCATGGCTTCAACATCGGCCTCAGCGGCCAGAAGCAACTCGCTCATAAAATACTGACAGCATGTCGCGCCCGCCGCGACATTGCCGATCCCGACATGCTCGGCAGATACGAAAGCCGGCTGCGGCTGTCGGCGGCGCCGCTCTATCATGCCACCAACATGCTTGTCGGTCTTTACTCAAGCGAGCACCCGGCGGCACGGCTTGCAAGACATGCTGGGCTCCGCTTTGCCCAACATCTTCCCTTTGTCCGCCATGGCATTTCGGCCATGCTCAGGCGGTGAATCGCACAGAGCGCTACCGCTCTGGAGCGCTGTCTCGGCGCGGCTTCTTTGTCTTGCTGGCGCGCAGCGTCGCGGGCAAGGCTGCTTCCTGGTGACGTTGCCGATCATGGCATGATTCGGATCAAGGCACGCGCGCGGGCGAAACCTTGATGATTCGGCAATGCTAAGCCAAAGGTGTGACCCGAAGCATGGTGAGCGCACTGGTTACCCTCGCTGGGTAGTTAACCCGTCCTTCAGTGGGCTTGCATAGGTTTGGTCCTCGCGAACAATGACGGAAGCAAGCTGGTCCATTCATGGCACCCCTAAAGAAAGAAGAATCGCTGGAGGCCAAAATCCGTCAGGATCAGCTTGCTGACCTGAGGGCCGGGCTCTTCGTGTCGATGCCGATAAGCGCGATCCTGTCAGGCCTGATTTGCGGGGTGCAGGCCCTTTCTGGCGGCGGCTTTGCCGCTGCAAGCTGGTTCCTGGTCGTCAATGCGCTAAATGCCGCCCGGCTTGCACTCGCCCGTTTTCAGCTAAAGGAAACGGGGCGCAATCAGGATTTGCTTGGCGTTTTGCCGCGCCTTCGCATGTTTGGCGTCCTTGCCCTTCTGGCAGGGTTTGCCTGGTCCTTCCCGGCCGTGCTGACTGTTGGATACACAACACCTCAAGCACCGATGCATCTGGTCATACTGGCGGGCATTTCAGCTGGTGCGGTTACATATGGCAGCTCGTATGCCGCCGCGGCGACCAGCTTCATCACACCTCCACTCCTCATCACGGTGGCGTGCCTTTTGGCGAAAGGCAATTTTGAACGCTACATTCTGGCTTTCACCGTTCTGCTCTTCATGGGCGGCTTGGTCCGAGCTTCGTTTGTTGGGCAGGCGCGCTTCCGCGAAGCAAGCCGCCTGAGACATGAGGCAGAGCGACTTGCGTCGGAAATGGAGCGCAACTCCAGGGAGGACCATTTGACCGCCCTTCTCAACAGGCGGGGCCTTGAACACGCCATCGGTCGGTTCAAGACCGCGGATGGCCCCTTCGTGGCAATGCTGATTGATCTGGACGGCTTTAAATCTGTCAACGACACCTACGGTCACAGGACCGGTGATGAACTGCTTGTCATGATCGCCCGCCGCATAGAGCAGGAAGCACCGGAAGGCTCAACGCTAGCTCGTATTGGCGGCGATGAATTCGTGCTGGTTTTTCCCTCAACGAGAGCTTCGCTTTCTGCCAGTGATCTCGCCTCCAATATCATAGCCAAAATTGCTCGCCCCTATATCGGGGTCGCGTCCGTGCGCGTCGGGGCATCGATAGGGATATACTTGGCGCAGACGTCGAGCCTGACTGAAATGCTGTTGCGGGCCGATATCGCCCTTTATACGGCCAAGCGCCATGGCAGGAACGAATTTTGCCTGTTCGATGCCGAACTCGACCGGGAACTCCAACGCCGCCAGTCCATCGAACGGGACCTTCATTCGGCGATAAAGACGGGAAGATTGCAACCTTGGTTCCAGCCGATCGTGAAACTCGACACCGAGGCCGTGGTCGGTTTTGAAGCCTTGCTGAGATGGTCCCATCCGACACATGGTGCCATCTCTCCACCCGAAATCATCACAGCCGCACGCGAAACCGGAATGCTTCAGCTGCTGACGCAAACCGTATTCGCCGACTGTTGTGCTTTTATCGACGGCTTGGTGAAAGCTGACTGTCGTAACATTCGTGTGGCGATGAATGTTTCCCCGCGCGAACTGGAAGCCGGCGATATCGACGACATGGTTCTGGATGGTCTGGCCGCAAGAGGCCTGCCTGCGACGATGTTCGAAATCGAGATTACCGAAGAATCGCCGGTGGATCCGGACAGAGTGGATGAAAAGCTCGGACGGCTTTCGCATGCCGGTATTTCCATCGCGCTCGACGACTTCGGCACCGGCTTTTCTACCTTGGCATCTCTCAAGGACCGTCGGATACGCAAGGTGAAAATAGACCAAGGGTTCATTCGCGGCTTGGCCAAGTCCCGAGAGGACCGACTGCTTGTCAAATCCGTCATCGAACTCGGTGACATGCTCGGGATCGAGGTCATGGCCGAGGGCGTCGAAACAGAGGCGGATCGGCAAACCCTGCACAAGCTTGGTTGCCGAACCGCTCAAGGCTTCCTCTTCTCCAAGGCTGTGCCTTTGATGCAAGCACTGGAAATGGCAGTCAAACAGTACGCGAACCAGTTGTGACCGCTCCCGCAGCGCCCGCTGTCGCGGCCGTGCGCTGCCGAATTTGGCTACAGAGACTTGCCTACTCGAAACACGTGGCATTGGGCGCGGCGAACAGTTCCTTGTAGCCGGTCGTCACCATCCAGTTCGCACGGTCGATATGGCTGCGAAGAGCTTTGCGGGCGCGGACCGGGTCAATGGACGGGTCGATGCCGAGGATGCGCTCGGCCATCTCCTTTTCGCTGGCATTCTCGGCGCAGGCATCCAGGATCCGCAGGTAGATCGTGAAATGCTCCCTGTCGTAGCTCGTGAGGTTCTCCGACCAGGGGACTTCATCGCTCAAACTTGAGCTTCGAGTCTCATCTGTTCCCATTGGTCCATTCATGCCTGCGAACCTCGCCTGTGAGCGCAGGCAGTATATCCCAAAATGGGATAATCCGAAACCGGGATTAGTCGCTGATCCGGTCTTTACCCGACCGGTTCGCCTCCATGCCCAAATCCCTTCGATCGCCTCGCCACCAGCGGTTCCTGGCCCGGCTGGTTTTGCTGCGCAAGGCCAAAGGCCTGACCCAGAAGCAGCTGGCTGACAAGCTTGGTCGTCCCCAATCCTTCGTGGCCAAGTACGAAGGCGCAGAGCGGCGTCTCGATGTCATCGAGTTTCTCGACATAACTGCGGCCCTTGACGCTGATCCGTGCGAGATTCTCTCCAGCCTCCGGTCCTAGCGGGCGCGCCGCATCTATCATGATCACGGACAGGAATATTGAGTGGGACAACGCCTCAATTTGTTGAAAGGCGAGCGCTGGTTTTCGGAGGAAGCCGCGCGCACGGCGCCGATGCCTTTTGGTTCTCGACGTAACTGCGGCGCCTGACCATGTGCGAAAAAACTTGGCGGGCGCCCGCGCGCCTGACGACGCGCACCAGGTGCTCGTGAACCGAGCCCGCTTTTCTTCGGCAAGCTCAGGCGGTCTCGGCCATTCGGCTTCGCCCCTTGGCGTGGGCAGCCCTTCGGGCTGTGACGGCCGCCGCCCTTGCGGGCGGCGCGGTTTGTCTGTTGTCCTTTCCCGGTGGCGCGGGGCGGGCGGCACTCCCTTCTAGACCCGCCGCGGCAGCCCGCAACCCTTCGCGTGCCGCTCAGGGTCCTCCTCTTCGTTCCGGTCCTTCGGATGCGGTCCGCCTACCACGGCGGGCCTTTCCGGTCGCGACTCGCCGCCCACCCCGCTTCCGGGGAAAGGCGCGGCGATTGGCGAGCGGAGGATAACACATGCGTGCAAACAGCAAGCGTACCACCAGCGGAGAGGCTGGCGCAGGCAAGGGCAGGCGCCCAGGCGCAAGCCTCTATCAGGAGATCACCGACCGCATCATTGCCGAGCTGGAGCGCGGCACCGTGCCATGGGTCAAGCCATGGGGCAGCGCAAAAGCAGGCCTCGGCCTGCCGAGGAATGCGTCCACGGGGCGCACCTATTCCGGCATCAATATCCTCATCCTGTGGGGCGCCGTCATCGAGCGCAGCTATCCCAGCCAGAATTGGCTGACCTTCCGGCAGGCGCTTGCCCTGGGCGGCAATGTCAGGAAGGGCGAGCGCGGCACGACGATCGTGCATGCCGACCGCTTTGTCCCAAAGAACGAGAAGGAGCGCGCACGCCACGAGGGCGATGCACCACAGGCCGTGCCTTTTCTGAAGCGCTTTACCGTCTTCAATGTCGCGCAATGCGACAATCTTCCGGAACACCTCCATGCCCCTGCCGAGCCGCTGCCACAGTGCGAGATCGTGCCGCAGGCCGAGACGCTCATTCTCGCCAGCGGTGCGGATTTCAGGGTCGGCGGCGATCGCGCTTTCTACATGCCGTGCAGCGACCACATTCAGGTGCCGCCGCAGCCAGCGTTCCATCAGCAGATTGACTATTACCGGACCTGCTTTCACGAGCTAGGCCACTGGACCGGCCACCCGACGCGGCTTGCTCGCGACCTCTCCGGCTCGTTCGGCTCCAAGGCCTACGCGCGTGAAGAATTGGTCGCCGAAATCACTGCCGCCTTCGTCTGCAGCAATCTCGGCATCGAGCCGACCGTGCGTCACGCCGATTACATCGGCTCATGGCTGAAGGTGCTGCGCGAGGACAACCGCGCTATATTCCGTGCCGCCAGCCTAGCTTCGAAGGCCGCTGATTTCCTGTTTGGCCTTCCGGCCGATGCGGAAGGCGAGGCGCAAGAAGGGATTGCGGCATGACGATGCGCGATCCTCAACTGACCGCGACCGAGCCGACGCCGCAAAGGAGCAGACGCTCATTCCCGGCGTCCAGCCGATCACCACGCGGGCAAACCCTCCTGATGGACGCGCCGATGTGTCCGCGCGCGGCGCAAAGCTGCTCGAGGTCGGTCTCTAATGGGGAGGCGGATCAGAGGAAGGTCCGGTGAACCTTTCTCCCGCCAGACGCAAGAAGTCAACGCGACCCGTTCTGACAAGGAGTCTTTCCATGATCCTGATCACCAATCCACTGCGCGCACGACTGCTCGCCCATGGCGCCGCCGGCGCCGACATCGACCATTTTCCCGTTGTGAAACTGTTTGATCCGACAGGTGCCGCGACCTCGCTTCTGAGCGAACTCGACGCCGATGGCGACACGCTGTTCGGTCTTTGCGATCTCGGCTTCGGCTTCCCCGAACTTGGCAGCGTCAGTCTGGCCGAGCTTGCATCCGTAAAAGGGCCGCTTGGCCTCGGCATAGAGCGCGACCTGCATTTCCAGGCGCGCTTTCCGATCTCCGTCCATGCCGAAGCCGCCCGCATTTTGCGGCCACGTCACCGAGGCCGAGCGACTGCTGCGGCAGGCAGCAGACGCCCTATCAAAGCCCCATTCCGAGCTTCCGCCCGACACGGCGGAACAGCAGCGCCGATAGGCGCAAAAACCGTCCCGCCGCGTCGGCC
>NZ_JAMYQZ010000155.1:0-7308 GCF_040321145.1 Mesorhizobium sp. M0514 | reverse complement strand
AGTATCGCTCCTACAGGGGCGAGGCTGGGCGGACCGCTCCCGATCTGTTGCAGCGCAAGTTCGGCGCCGACCGGGCTAACCGCAAATGGGTGACCGACGTGACGGAGTTCAGCCTGGCCGGCGACAAGCTCTACCTGTCCCCGGTCATGGACCTCTACAATGGCGAGATCGTCGCGTTCGAGACGGCGCGGCGGCCACGCTTCAAACTGGTGGACAATATGCTGACCAAAGCCCTCGCCCGGCTTGGTGAGGACGAACGGCCGATCCTGCATTCCGATCAGGGATGGCAGTATCAAATGTCGGCATTCCAACGCAGGCTGGAAGCCAGAGGCCTTCAACAGAGCATGTCACGCAAAGGCAATTGCCTCGACAACGCCCCAATGGAGAGCTTCTTTGCCATCCTCAAATCCGAGCTCTTCCATCCCGGAACCTTCGACACCGTTCAAAGCCTGGACGACGCCATCACGGACTACATCGACTACTACAACCACCGCCGCATCAAACTGAAACTGAAAGGGCTGGCCCCTGTGCAATACAGGAACCAGCCCTTAAACCTACCAGCTCAATGAACCGTCCAACTTTATGGGGTCAGTTCATCGAGCGGGCTTTTTCATTGATTATCGAAGTCTCAGCTGCGCGCCGCCCGGTCCGGCGTCATGCCATAGTCCTCCGAGCGTTCGACGGCGCGGTAGAAGTCGGCAAGCTGCTTGCCGCGCTCAGGCTTGAAGATGCGGCCGGCGATGACCACCGAGGCGATGCGGTCGATGCGGAAGGCGCGGAAATCGTCGCGCATCTCGCACCAGGCAACCAGCGTCCATACCTTGCCCCAGAACCACAGACCGAGCGGACGGATGTCACGCCCGGTGCCGCGGCCGGCCTCGTCGCGGTAGTCGATGGTCAGCACCTGTCGCTTCTCGACAGCGCGCTCGATCACGTCGATCGCCTCACGCGCGGCGTCGCTCACCACCCACATCGGCGTGTGGATCTCGGTGCGGGCGATGCGGTCCTTCTCGGCGTCGGGCAGGACGGCGCCGATCTTGACCAGCGACTCGTCGGCCGCACGCGCCATGGCCGCGCCGCCAAAGGCCCGCACCATGCGGGCGCCGGCGACCAGCGCGACGATTTCGTCACGCGTGAACATCAGCGGCGGAAGGTCGAAACCCTCCCTCATCATGTAGCCGACGCCGGCCTCGCCGTCGATCGGCACTCCGGTCGACTGCAAATCGGCGATATCGCGGTAGATGGTCCGCTCGGAAACCTCGAGCCATGTGCCGAGCTTCTGGGCGGTGACCAGCCGGCCGCCACGCAGGTGCTGCACGATCTGAAAGAGCCTGTCGGCACGTCGCATCGTATGGTCCCTCGGCTGCTTTTCTATGAATGTCACGGTCCCGAAACCGGTTCCGGGTGACATCCATCTCCTGTTTTATGCTTGTCGTTCTCCCAAAAACCGCTGCGCACTTTTGGGCGACACGCATTATGGTTTAAGTCCTTCGCGCTTGCGCTGCACGGCGACGAATTCCGCGCCGAAGGACAATTTCTTCGTTGTCGGCGTGTTCACGTCGAGCACACGCCAGTACGGCGTGATATCGTTCAGCGTCATGCCGCGTTCGAGATCCTCATTGGCGGCTTCGGCGACGGTTCGCAGATGATAGCCGATGGTGACCGGACATGTCACTTGCGCCCCATGCTCGATGGCGAGCGCGGTGCGCAAGGCGCGTACATCCATCTCGAGGCCGTTGGGGATCGTGCGGATGAAATCATCGACCTGACGGGCCGTCGGCACCAGCATCGGCTGGCCCTCGACGACGTCGCCCATTGTGCGTGGCGTCGGCTTCACGCCGTTGACGCCCGGCGTGTTCAGCCTGTCGTTCCAGCTTTTCACCATTCATGTCTCCTGACACGTTTATGGCATGGTGCTCCTGACAGCATTCTGTCAGGAGCCTTCAGCATTGTCCGTAGCAGGCGCCAAAAGTCTTTGCGCCAGCCCAAGGCGTCGCCGCCCGGGGGTCCATGTCAATGATCCGGGCGTTGCGGGGTCCGCATCCAAGCATTGTCATGTAAAACGCCTCAGATCTCGCGAATGCGGCTGTGACCCTCATACATATCTGGCCAGCCAATGTCCTTGCGGATGTCCGCCGGCAAGGAGTTCAGGAAGCGCTGGGTACGGACTTCATTGCGCATCGTGCGGATCTTGCCGACATAGTGCTGTACGCTGTTCAAAATACCAAAGCTGTTCATGAACATCTCCTCTTCTCTGATGGAGACACTATCGCATACCCCTCCTGACAGCAGTCTGTCAGGAGCATGTCAGCTCGTTGAAGAAAGCTGCGAGGTGCTTGGCGGTCGGTTCGGAAACGAGCCTTTTGTCAGGAATGGCCAAGTCGACCGAGACCATGCAAGAACCGCTTTGACAGCCTGTCGCGATGCTGCTCAAAGGCGGGCATGTCGAAACTCCTCGCGCTCGTCATCATCGGCATGATGGCCATTCAGCTGATCAAGCCGCTCGGCTGGCCGGGCCTGAAGCGGCGCGGCGATTTCTGGAAGCTGGCCCTGATCGCCATGGCGGCCATCGCGCTGGCGGGTGCGCTGGGGCACTGGGCATAGCCTTGAGGGTCAGGTCGGGTCCACCGTTCCCATGGCAATCATCCGGATGGCGTTGAGGCTGGGCACGAAGAAGTAATCGCCACCGCGCGTCGTCATGAATTCCGGCAGGTTCGCCGCAATAAAAGGCGTGGCGTTGGCCGGGCCGGCCGGAATGACATGCTTGCTCGATTCGGCGCGGTTGCCGGTCAGCGTGCAGGTGTCCTTGCCGGTTTCGGAATCCAAGCCGTAGCTCATCCATTGCTGCTGGATGATATTCTGGCTCAGATCCATTGGAAGCAGGCTGCAATCAACAGTATTTGGAAATACTCGCGTCAGTTCTCTGAAGCCCACCAGTCCGAGCTTGTGCCCCCTCAGGTCAATCGGCGAGCACCCATCCGACCAGATGTTCGGCCCAGGCGCGGTAACCGGCTTCCGAGGCATGAAAGCCATCGGAGGCAAAGCCGGCCTCAGGGTTGGTGATCGGCAGCCGTGGCGCCGGCACGGCGCCGCGCTCGAAACAGAGGCGCTCGCCCATGCGGTTCATTGCGGTAGCGCGGATTTCGAGAATCTTGCCGAGCAGCGGCGGCATGGCCGGCGCGCGGGTGAACTCCAGCACCGGCGACCACACCACGCGCGCCTCCGGCCATTTGGCACGCGAGGCGTAGAGCAGGCCACCGAACTCCTTCTTGAAGCGCGGTACCGAGTGGAAATTCTTGGTGTCGTTGGTGCCGATGGCGAGCACGATATGCGTCCACGGATCGGCCGACAGATTGGGCAGCACATGGTCGCGGATCTGGCCCGACGTTGCCGAGTTGAAGCCGGCGGCGCGCCAGCGCACGGCAAGGCCGGTTCGTTGCGCGATCATGACGGCAAGCTGCGCGGCAAGCCCGTTCTCGGAATTGCCGATGCCGACGGAAGCGGCCGAGGAATCGCCCAGCACCAGCAGCGAGATGGCGGGCGCCTTGCCCGATATTTCGTGCATGACCGGCCCTTGTGCCGGCAGCATGCGGGTGGTGCGGCGGCGCACGCCGAGGCCCTGCCAGACATAAACGGGGTAGGCGAGCCAGGTAAGAAGGGCCGGGAAGCGCATGGCGATACCGTTTAGAGATCAGCGGCAGCCTTAGCGCAAGTTTCGCCTGAGGTGAACGAGCTTCTAGTCGCAGCAGTTCGGCTTGTCCGCCTGCTTGTCCTGATATTCGTCATGCAGCCGCACCCAGTCCATCAGGCTATGATAAGGGCCATTTTCGCCGCGGCCCTTCGGTGTCATGTCGAGATAGTCATAGGTGCCGATCTGGGCCTCGCCGCCGCGGGCGCGCGACATAAAGGTAAGGAATATGTCGCCGTTCTCTTCCTTGTAGAAAACACTGGTGCCGGGAAGGTCCTTTGACGTGCGCGGACGCGTCTCGAAATTGTAGGTGGTGTCGCCGGCCGCGATCTGCTTGTCGGTGAAGGAGACCTGCATGTCGAAGTTGAAATCCGAGGCGTGGGACGACACCCAGTCGAATTTCCAGCCCATACGCTGCTTGTAAGGCAGCAGTTCCGCCAGCGGCGCGCGCGCAACCACCACCAGCGACACGTCGTGGTGCCTGAGATGCTGATCGGCGCCGTCTATATGGTCGGCAAGGAAGGAGCATCCTTCGCAGCGGTGGTTCGATCCTGGCGTCATCATGAAGTGGTAGACGATCAGTTGGCTGTTGGCGCCGAACAGTCCGGCCAGGTTCTTCGGACCCTGCTCGGTCTCGAAGACATAGTCCTTGCGGATTTTCATCCAGGGCAGTTCACGCCGCTCGGCGGCGATGCGCTCACGCAACCGTGTCAATTCCTTCTCGCGCGCCAGATGCGCCTTGTGCGCCTCAAACCAGTCTTCACGCGAAACCACCTTGTTGCGAGTCATGAAGTTCTCCCTGTCTGTTCACCCAAGGACGTTTGGGGTGGGCAGGAACCGACATCGCCGTCAGCTTTTGCCGAAAGGTAGATAAGGATGAACGAACTCCGTCCAAGCCGGGCTTTGCATAAACAAAACCCGGGCGCATCGGCCCGGGTTGTATGACAACGGGAGGACTGCGCTCAGGCGGCCTGTTCGAGGCTCGCCGTCCATTGTCCCAGCGCCGCCAGATGGTTCATGTGGGCACGATGGGTGAAGGCGGCCTGGCCGGCGGCGACGTTCGATGCCTTGCCGCTCCAGGCCTTTTGCGGGGCGGCCTGCAAGGCGCGGCCATAGGAGAAGGTCAGCTTCCACGGATGCGGCCCGATGGCGTTGATGGCGTTGAGGTTGGCGGTCGCCTCCTCGTCCGACTGCCCGCCCGAAAGGAAGGCGATGCCCGGCACCGCTGCCGGTACGGTTTCGCGGAACAGTTTTATGGTCTTTTCCGCGACCTCTTCGGGGCTGCTCACCTTGCCTGATTTCCTGCCGGCCAGCACCATGTTCGGCTTCAGGATGGTGCCTTCCAGCACAACGCGCGCCGCATGCAGCTCGTCATAGAGCTTGATCAGCGTTGCCTTCGAGATGTCGTAGCAGGTGGCAATGTCGTGCGCGCCGTCCATCAGCACTTCCGGTTCGACGATCGGCACGATGCCGGCCTCCTGGCACAGTGCGGCATAGCGGGCCAGCGCATGGGCATTGGAGGCAATCGAATTGGCCGAGGGCACGCCCTTGCCGGTGTCGATGTCGATCACCGCGCGCCATTTGGCAAAGCGGGCGCCGAGCTTGTAATAATCCGCGAGCCGCTCGCGCAAGCCGTCGAGGCCTTCGGTAACGGTATCGCCGGGAAAGCCGGCGAGTGGCTTGGCGCCGGCATCGACCTTGATGCCGGGAATGGCGCCCGCCGCCTTGATGATGTCGACCAGAGGCGTGCCGTCGGCAGCCTTCTGACGGATGGTCTCGTCGTAGAGAATGACGCCGGAGATGTACTTCGTCATTGCGTCCTTGGCGCGGAACATCATCTCGCGGTAGTCGCGGCGGCTATCGGCGGTCGATTCGACGCCGATAACTTCGAAGCGCTTCTTGATGGTGCCGGAGCTCTCATCGGCGGCCAGCAGGCCCTTGCCGCCGGCCACCATCGCGGCGGCAATGTCTTCGAGACGTTCGCTCATTTTTGCTTCTCCTTGACGGTGTTGTTCCGCGCTTAAGGGAAGTCTACCGCCAAAGGAATGGCATCGGAAAGCTCGAATCGATTGAAAGTTTCCAGCGCCTCGTTTGACGCCCTCGTCCCGATCAGGCCTGCTTCTTCAGGACGTCGACGCCGGGCAGCGGCTTGCCTTCCATCCATTCCAGGAAAGCGCCACCGGCGGTCGAGACATAGGTGAAGTCGTCGGCGACGCCGGCATGGTTGAGGGCGGCCACCGTGTCGCCGCCACCGGCGACCGAGACCAGCTTGCCGGCCCTGGTGCGGGCCGCCGCGTGCCTGGCCGCCGCCACCGTGGCGTGGTCGAAAGGCTCGATCTCGAAGGCGCCGAGCGGGCCGTTCCAGACCAGCGTCGCGGCGCGGTCGATCCATTCACCGATCGTCTTCACGGTCTTTTCGCCGACATCGAGGATCATGCCGTCAGCCGGGACATCCGAAATGGCAACGGTCTCGCTGGCGGCACCCGCCTTGAATTCCTTGGCGACGACACCGTCGACAGGCAGGATGATGGCGCAGCCGGCTTCGGCGGCCTCGATCATGATCTGCTTGGCGGTCGCGGCAAGGTCATGCTCGCACAGCGACTTGCCGACAGCGGTGCCACGCGCGGCGAGAAAAGTGTTGGCCATGCCGCCGCCGATCACCAGCGCGTCGACCTTCTTCACCAGGTTCATCAACAAGTCGATCTTGGTCGACACCTTGGCGCCGCCGACAATGGCGACGACAGGGCGGACCGGATTGCCGAGCCCCTTCTCCAGCGCCTCGAGCTCGGCCTGCATGGTGCGGCCGGCATAGGACGGCAACAGCCGCGCCAGGCCTTCGGTCGAGGAGTGCGCCCGGTGGGCGGCGGAAAAGGCGTCGTTGACGAAGATATCGCCATTGGCGGCGAGCCGCTCTGTAAAGGCCGGGTCGTTCTTCTCCTCGGTCTTGTGGAAGCGGGTGTTTTCCAGCAGCAGCACATCGCCCTTGTTCATGGCGGCGACCGCACTGCCCGCCGTGTCGCCGACGCAGTCGCCGGCAAAGCCGACGGGGCGGCCAAGCACCTCCGCGGCAGCCTTGGCGATCGGCTCCAGCGAGAATTCGGGCGAGGGACCATTCTTCGGGCGGCCGAAATGCGCGAGCAGGATGACCTTGGCGCCCTTGCCGGACAGCTCGGCGATGGTCGGCGCGATGCGTTCGATGCGGGTGGCGTCGGTGACCTTGCCGTCGGCGACGGGCACGTTGAGGTCGACGCGCACCAGCACGCGCTTGCCGCTGATATTGCCGATATCGTCGAGTGTCTTGAAGGCGGCCATGCGGGTTCCTTTCCGTGGAAAATCGCCGGGACCATACCTCGCATCGATGACGATGCAAGGCTTGAGCCGGGGTGCGAGCTAAATTTTGAGATCAAGGCGAAGGCTGTCGTGATGATGCGGGACGTCAGCGTGAACCGATCGCTTGTCAGCCTTCGGTCGTTATCTTTTCCGCCGTCGGCTCAAGGGCCTTCTCATTGGCTGTCGCCTCTGCATTCTGCGTCTCGGTCGGCTTGCGCCAGTTGCGGATGAAGGCGGAGACACGATCGCGGATCTCGCCGGCGCTCAGGAACACCGGAACCCGCGCCACC
>NZ_JAMYQZ010000154.1:0-7319 GCF_040321145.1 Mesorhizobium sp. M0514 | reverse complement strand
CCCATGGACCAACGGCCAGGTCGAACGCATGAACCGCACGATCAAGGATGCGACCGTCAAACGCTTCTACTACGAGAGCCACGACCAACTGCGCCAGCATCTCGCCGATTTCGTCTTAGCCTATAATTTCGGCCGTCGACTGAAGACCCTCAAGGGCCTCACGCCCTTTGAATACATCTGCAAAATATGGACAAAAGAGCCCGAACGATTCAGGCTCGATCCAACCCATCAAACCTTGGGACTAAACATCTAGCAGGTAGTCAGCCCTGTTCGTTCGATAGTCTTCTTTGTGGATGGACATTGCCAAATCTCCCAAGAGCATGGGTAGCGCGACCGCCCTTGGAAGCATCATCATGTTGAGCGCAAGCGTCAGCAAGCCACCCAGATCATCCACGGGCGGATGATCTTCCGTGTTTGCGCACAGACCCGAGCTCGAAACAGATACTTGATCTCGCCCGTGAGACGGATTTCGCGCGTGCGCCGCGCCAGGAGGCGGTCAACTTCGGCCGATATGGCGGGGTCTTCCTCAGCTTCGACGTGCTCTGACAAAACGATGGACCTCCCTCATCCTGGCGAAAACGAAAGCTTGCCAGATTATCTGAAGATCGATCTGTGGCTGACTTGGCGTCCGTGCCGATGATTGCGGCCTGCATCGAACGCAACGGCCCCCGGTGTTTAAACCGAAGGCCTGTCTGTGGGAATCAATCGGCGCTCAGGTGATCAGTTTGTCCTGTTGATCGATGTTATCGCAAGGTTCGTCAGCTTGTTGTTGGTGGCCTTCTCCTCGTCGAGGATCTCGCTGAGCAGCTTATGCGCCTCGTCATGCCCCAGTTCCTTTGCCCATTCCCTTAGAGAGCCGTACCGGGAAATCTCGTAGTGCTCGACGGCCTGGCAGGCGGCCAGCAGGCCCGCATCGAGGGCTGTACCTGAGGCTTCCTCCATCAGTCCATCGGCTTCCTTGATCAGCCCCTCGATGGCGTCGCACTTCTCGCCAGAGGCCTTCCTGCCGATTGACTTGAACACCTGCTCCAGCTTTTTGATCTGCCCCTTCGTCTCTGCGAGGTGATCCTCGGCCGCTTTCTTCAGCTTGGCGTCGTTCGCGGCTGCGGCCACTTTGGGCAAAGCCTTGGTAATCGCGTTCTCCGCGTAATAGATGTCCTGGAGGGTGTGTTCAAAAATATCGGCCAGTGTCTTCATCATAATACTCCATTTGCCGGAAGCGGCTTCGGGAGAAAGTGCAAGCAAAGCGAATGGTTCCTTCGGCTGGGAAGGACGACGTGATATCCGGTATAAGCGGATATGCTGAACACCTGATGTCCCCGGAACTTTATTGGCGTTCGGTACGTTTTGCCGCCGAACCATCGAGGTTCATGGAAAATCCAGGTGTTGGTTGGATAGCAGCGATTGTCATCGGCGGTGTCGCCGGCTGGCTTGCCGAGATGTTCATGAAAAGCAACATGGGTGTGCTCATGAACATCATTTTGGGGGTCGTCGGCGCAGTCGTCGCCAACGTTCTTCTCGGGCTGGTGGGTGTATCGCTGGCCGGCTGGCTTGGCTATCTTGTCGCCGGCTTCATCGGTGCGTGTATTTTGATTGCCGTGGCGCGAATGGTTAAGCGCTGAGCCTGAATCAACCTTGTGCACGAGTTACATGTGGCTGAGACGCGTGATGCTTAGATCACGCGTCATCTTTCGCATTGGAAAATCGAGGTATCTAGATAGGTCGCGTCGCCGGACCGTTCTGCCTTACGTGTGGAGGTGACGGCGAAGCAATCTGATGTTGCGATTGTTCGACTTAGATTACGTTGATCGAGCTAAGAATTGGGATGCTTCCCATGACCGTATAAAGCAGGACGTTGCCTGCATGGGGGAGACGAAGCCATTTCCGGCACCGCAGTTTCGGGCTCGCAAAACCATATAACTGGATGCCTTACCGCTGCCGACCGACGGCAACGGTCGGGCCCGCGCTCTCCGTCCTGGGTGGCGCGGCCGCTTCGGATTCGATTCTGCTAAATCGTCTGACGGGTAAAGCTCTCGAACCAGCATGGCGATTGGACGATGGCCTTTGGCTTCACGACGGATGTCGGCCTCGACCACCACCCACATCCCGCAAGCGCTTGACGCGCCTCTGCACCGCAGTGGCTGAAAGGTCCACCATCTAACTAAGTTCTTCGACTGTCGCAGGCCGTCTTTACATCGTTTAGCCCCTTCAGGGCTTCAGGCAGCGACGAGTGCCATAGGACCCAGTCCCGCCACTCGATTCGACGAAAATCAAAGGCGCAGTAGCGAAAAACGTTTTCATGGGGACGTTTTCTCCGAGGATCCAACGCCACGTTCATCGCTTGTGAAACTTTCGCGGCTGCGATTTGCGCTTACGATCATGCGCGCGGCGAATTTGATGAAATAGGTAAAGTAGCTATCGCTACATGATGGCGCGCCCGCTTGAAATCGGGCAGGAATGCCCGGATGCAATTTTCCAACCGCAAAATTGTCCGACTCACCTTCGCCTCCCTGCTGGTAGGGTTTGCGGCGCTTATGGCAATCGTCGCTACCAATTTCTGGCTGGGGCAGCGCGCTCAATCCTATTTCGATAATGCGCTCGAGGCGCGCGATACGCGTATCGCGGCTGTGGAGTTGAGAAATGCAATGCAGACGGCCGAGGCGAGTGAGCGCGGCTTTGTCATCACCGGAAACGAGATATATCTAGGTGCTTATCAAACGGCAAAGGCATAGGGACAGCGCCACCTCGAGGCGTTGCAGACATTGCTGACATCCTATGCCAATTCCGAGACGACACTTGAACGGCTGTCCGCAATTTGCACCACTAAGTTCGATGAGATGGACCAGACGATCGCTCTCAAACGAGATCAGCGCGACGCCGAGATACTTGCGATATTCCGCACGAACAGGGGCAAGGCTTTGACTGACGAAGCCAACGTGTTCTTTTCGGGCATCATTGGACGAGCGGATGACCGATTGACCTCCGGTGTAGCCGAACAAAGCGCCAACAGCGGGTGGCTGCGACTCGTTTCGGCAATCGGCGGTCTTGTCATCGTCGCCGTGGTTGGCGGAGCCGCCTATGGTGCCGCGCGCTACACTGAGAACTTCGCGATACACGCGATGAGGTCAATGCGCTCAACAGCCAGCTGGAACAACGTGTCGCCACTCGGACCGAAGACCTGGCGAAGGCGCGCGATCGGGCCGAAGTGCTCTTGTCAGAGGTCAATCACAGGGTCGCCAACAGCCTGGCTCTCGTATCGTCTCTGGTGAATCTGCAGTCGAAGGCTGTCGGAGATCGCGCCTCCAAAGATGCACTCGCCGAAACCCAGGATCGCATCTTTGCGATCTCGCTCGTGCACCGGCGGCTCTATGGCTCGTCCGATGTTCGCTCGGTCGACCTGGACGCATATCTGACTGGGCTGCTCGACCACCTGCGTACATCGATGCGCAGCCAGGTTCACGGCATTAGCCTGTCTTACAACATCGAGCCGATCGATCTTGAGACGGACACCAGTATCAACCTCGGCGTTGTGGTCACTGAACTGGTCACCAACGCTTTCAAGTATGCCTATCCGGATGGTGTTGGAGAAATCCGGGTCCGGCTCAGTAAGCTAGCAGGCGAGCAAGCGGAATTGGTGGTCGAAGACGACGGTGTTGGGAAGGCGGATGGCGCGCCTGCCAAAGGAACCGGCGTCGGGAGCAGGATCATCATTGCAATGTGCATCAGTCTGGGCGCCAAGATCGACTATCGAAATCTCCAGCCTGGCACCGCCGCTCATCTGGTGTTTTCGACAAAGCCACGGCGCGTCATCGCGGCCTAGTAGACCGCGCTATCACAAGGTGGAACGCTGACTGCAACAGGACCACGAGCATTGACATGACAATCGCTACCGCCAGCGGCGGATGTCGAGGGGGCAAACGTGTTTGATCTGAAGAATATTGCCGGTCGATGGCCAACCTGGTCAGCGATAGCTTTGCTTTCGATCGCGACAATAGGGGGGAGTACTTTCGCCAGAGCCCAGCAGGGCACTCCTGGAATCACGCAGCGGACGGTACTTCCCAGCTTCAATCCGAACGCGCCCTCCTGCAACGCGCCGGCTGATCTGACGAGGGTGCTTGCCTACGTGCAGGAGTACGACCGCGACTTCCTGCAAGGGGTCGACCATGGTCTGTCCATGGCTGCAAAGAATCGCAGCCTGGAGTATCGACGAGTGTTAGCGGAAAATGATGTGGGCAAGGCGATAGCCCAGGTGCAGTCTTTGGTCGCCGCGAAGGTTGGCGCCATGGTTGCCACCTCTTCGGACCCGGTGGCTTTCAGTCCTGCTCTTCAGCAGGCGATCTGGTCGGGAGCGTTTGTTGGCACGATTGTACCTCCACCGGCAACGCTGCTGCTCAATGCTCCGCAATATCGAACCGGCAAGGTGCTGAGCGATGCAGCCATCGACCATATCAACACCAGGCTGGGCGGGAAGGCCAAGGTGGTTTTGCTGACCCAGGATACGATGGAGTTTCTGGCGCCCCGGTTCGCGGCAATGCGAGACGGCTTGAATGCGATGCCGGGCGTGACGATCATCGCCGATATCGCGCCCAAGCCAGTTACCAAGGAAGGCGGCGCCGCCACCATGAAAACTATCCTGCTGGCCAATCCGGATGTCGACGTCGTGCTCGGAGCAGATGCGGTTGTGCTGGGCGCGCTGGAAGCGTTACGCGCGGCAGGCAAAGACCGACCTGACCAATTTCTCGGCGGAATTGATGGGGAGCCGGAAGCGGTAGTTGAAATCAGGAAAGGGAACAGCCCGTACAAGGCGAGCATCTCGTTGTCCTCGCCCGTCTTCGGATATGCCATGGGGCAGTTTGCGGCCGACTGGCTTGAGGGCAAAAGCATCCCGCAGGCGATGGACATCCTTCCTATAGCCCTGACAAGTGCCAACCTCGCGCAATACGAAGCCGATTTGCTGGACCCAGCATCGGCATATGCCGATGCAAAGCGGCGGGATGCCTACCTGAAGATGTATGGAAACATCTGCTATGACAGCCGCGACCGATATATAAATTTCCCTTGGTCGTCTGAGCTGAAGTAGCCGCATTGTGCGGGGTTTCTCAATATCCATCGTTCTTAATCCGGGTCCAAGCATCAATTTAGACATGAAGCCAACGTCGAAACGCGTTTGCGGTGAATCAAGGCCGCCCGCGTCGTGAAGATCAGCTTTGCGCCTCATCTCGGACACTCAAGCAGATTTGAGCACTTGCTGAAAGCGGCGTATATCGTTGGCTGGTCCTCTCGGTTCCTGCCGATTAACGGAGCTACTAGAACTGAGGAATCGGATGACGTGAGGGACGGTCTGCTACCGGCCCGAGGGTCCACATTCCTTTGGTCAGGGCGTGCTGGGCGACAGCACCCAGGGAAACTGCTATTGGGTTTGTGTGCCGAGCATTCGTAGGGGCGAAGCTAGGGAACAAAATGCGCGAACGGCAGACTCCGCTCTATACGCCTTTTGGGCCTGCCATGACGGCGTTGGAAGTGGCACGTGGCATCGACCTTACCGGGCACGTTGCAATGGTGACCGGTGGTTCTTCCGGGCTTGGCTTGGAGACTGTTAGAGTGCTTTCTGCATGCCGGGCTAGCATCTGCGTGCCCGCGCTTGACCCAATTGCCGCCCAAGCCGCTTTGAGCGGAATTGAAGGGGTAGAGGTCTGGCCCGTTAACTTGATCGATCAGGTCTCAGTCCAAACCTTTGCCACCACCTTTTGCGAGCGCCGAAGCCGACTTGATATCCTGGTCCTAAATGCGGGCGTGATGGCCAGGCCTCTGTTCCGCGATGCCGATGGTCACGAAGGCCATTTTTCCATCAACTACCTCGGACACTTTCGGCTGACAGCGCTGCTATGGCCAGCTTTACTTGCTGCGGGGAAATCTCGCGTGGTTGTCCTCTCCTCCCGAGCCCATCAGATGTGCGATGTCGATCTGGATGATCTCGATTTTGTAAGACGACCCTATGAGAAATGGATGGCCTATGGCCAATCTAAGACCGCCACCGCGCTTTTGGCGGTGGCGCTCGACAGGCGTGGGCGCCGTCACGGCGTGAGCGCCCTCTCCGTACACCCCGGAATGATAATGACACCCGGGATCCGTCATCTACCCCGGTCCGAGATCGATGCTGTCGGTGCTGTCGCCCCAGATGGGTCTCCGATAAGCGATCCGGCGAGGGATTTGAAAACCGTAGAACAAGGCGCGGCGACGACAGTCTGGAGCGCGACCTCTCCTGCCTTGGACTCGATAGGCGGCGTCTATTGCGAGAATTGTGACGTAGCACGCATAGAGCCCGACGAGGCGTTTGGGGTGCGCCCCTATGCCATCGATCCCGAGAGGGCCGAGAGGTTGTGGCGCGCGAGCGCAAGTCTGACTGGATCGGACATTGCAAAAACCTGAGGCCCCATGCTTGGGGCGGTCCGCCCAAGCGAAGTCGCGTTAAGCCCGCAGAGATGGATCGTAGCTCCGCTACCCGAGGATCGTATGTTACTTGGAATCTCCGGTCGTCAGGGCGAAACCGGTTATTGATCGCCACAGCGCTTTACCGCCGCCGACTTGGCCCCAGTTGCCAGCCTCACGCCCGGGGCCGCCTTAGATCACCCTCGCTATTGCCATTCAATTTCCGACGCAAAGGTCGATACAAGGCGAATAGGTTTCAGGGCCGCTCACCATTTAGACTTAGGTCCGATTCTTTCGCGCAAATGGCCGATGTCGGAAACATTTCTCCTTCTACTTTGTTGCAGTGGCCGTGCCGTTGAGGAGAACATGCACAGTGCCTCTATCAAATGAACTGCGCGACGTACCTATAGAATTCCAATGCCCCTCCTGTTCGTGCCCAATGGTGAGAAGGGGATCCTGGCTGAAAACGATTGCCGGTTTCAACTGCGATAGCTGCAGGTCCAGAGTGCGGATCGGCTACGAAGAGAAGCTGGCCATATTCGACCGGCACCTTAAGCGACGCGCGCCGGATCTGGGCCGACGACCAATGGAGTGCGATCCCGGCAACGGTTCCTGAGAGTGTGTCGGCGATTCAAGCTCCAACTGCTAGCGGCTGAACTTCTGCCGCAAGTCCAAGCTTTCATCTGGTCGCAGCGTCAGGTGGCTCTTTCGTCCGTACGGAACCGATGATGGCGAGAGGCTTCGATGCGCTCGGAGCACCGAGCAGGTCGACACGCTTTTGGTAGCGACCACCATCTCTAGCTGACCGCTTCGACGCTCTGACGAGGTGCGAGCAACTTGATCTTCAATAGTCTTTTTCGAGCCAGCATGCTCGCCGCCTCTGCGATACG
>NZ_JAMYQZ010000153.1:0-7372 GCF_040321145.1 Mesorhizobium sp. M0514 | reverse complement strand
CGTATCGCAGAGGCGGCGAGCATGCTGGCTCGAAAAAGACTATTGAAGATCAAGTTGCTCGCACCTCGTCAGAACGTGGAAGCGGTCAGCTAGAGATTGGTGGTCGCTACCAGAAACGTGTCGACCTGCTCGGTGCTCCGAGCGCATCGAAACCTCTCGCCATCATCGGTTCCGTATGGACGAAAGAGCCTCCTGACCTTGCGACCAGATGAAAGCTTGGACTTGCGGCAGACCGCAAGCAGTTGGAGCTTGAATTGCCGACACACTCTCAGGAACCGTTGCCGGGATCGCACTCCATTGGTCGTCGGCCCAGATCCGGCGCGCCTCGCTTAAGGTGCCGGTCGAATATGGCCAGCTTCTCTTCGTAGCCGAGCCGCACTCTGGACCTGCAGCTATCGCATTTGAAACCGGCAATCGTTTGCAGCCAGGATCCCCTTCTCACCATAGGGCGTGAACAGGAGGGGCATTGGAATTCTAAAGGTACGTCGCGCAGTTCATTTGATAGAGGCACTGTGCATGTTCTCCTCAGCGGCACGGCCACTGCAACAAAGTACAAGGAGAAATGTTTCCGGGTTCGGCCATTTGCTCGAAAGAATCGGACCTAAGTCTAAATGGTGAGCGGCCCTGAAACCCATTCGCCTTGGTGTCGGCCTTTGCGTCGGAAATTGAAAATAGCGAGGGTTCGAGGGCGGCCCCGGGCGTGAGGCTGGCAAGTGGGCCAAGACGGCGGCGGTAAGGCGGAGCCTGTGGCGATCAAATAACCGGTTCGCCTAGAATCTCCTTCACCCAGCTCATAGTTCTCAGCCCGTATGCCATTCCGGCGCAGTCGGCAAACCAGTCGAAGACGCTCATGTCACGCCCTGTGACGCATTGAAGGATTTCGATCGCTGCGCCCGTTAAAGCAAGTAGAACCGCCAGCCGGACCACCTGTTGGGGCCAGCCGAGGCTACCCAAAGCCGACAAGGTGGCGAACGCAGCGGCGTGGTTGAGCTTGTCGTGATGAGACGTAAAGGCCAATCCGAGGGCGTGCAGCAGGTGGTCTGGCAATAGGGCGAGCAACAGGACGGCTGCCAACGTGGAGAGAAAGGCAGCCCTTGCCATGCTCTGATAAAAGGTCGACTGCGGCAATCTATTCGTAGCACTCCCGGTTCCTAGTTCTCGCTTCCCCGACCGACGCACTGGGCAGGGTCAAACCTGCATCTGAGCTAAGAGCGCGAACAACTGGCATGCTTAACAGGCCTCCTGATGTCATCAGTAAGTTCCATGAAACAGCCCATGTCACTCTGGATGGTTCCATAGGGCGCTGCGAATGTCGCCCTCCATTGTGATGAGGCCGAGGGATTCCTGCCGAAAAGGCGCGGCGGAATAGGCGAGCCGTTGGTACCGCTTGCGCCCAGGTGCGATGCGTATCATGCCGGGCACGGCTGGGCGGGAGCGGAACTCTTTCCAGCCTTGGCCCGGCTGTGCAGCCCGGCCGACGCCCTTCTGAATTCAATTATCGCCCGCGTCGCGGCTAACAGACGAAACCGTTATTTAGTCTGGTCATCCCTCCCTCGGTGATCTCGCCTTTACAGATTTCAATCCTAGACGCTAAGCCAGCAGCGGCCACTCGCTGCTGTCCAATCAACAAGCCTCAAACATCAGGTCGCGGTTATATGCAAAAAAGCCGGCCACCTTTCAGCAGCCGGCCAGTGCAAACAAGGAAGGGAACGTTGCACTGATGGGGCAGTGCACCGTCCGAAGCGTTTCCAAGCGACAATGTTCCACCGACGAGAGAACAAAGAAGGCTTCACCGCCAGCGCACATTCCCCTTAGCCGCGCTGTGTTGCCGTCGGCTAGACTAGTGTCTAAAGGCCTTTAACCAGCCACGGATCGGTGTCGTATCCGAGGCGCGGCTTTTCCGGCGTTCCACCGGCCGGCAATTTGGCGGTTCCGGTCGGCCTGCAGTCCAGCTCGAGCACCTGCTTCTTGGCCGAGTGCTTCGTAGAGCAAAGGTCCGTGGCGTCACTCACCACCACCTTCTTCTCCTTGGAAACAGCGACACCAGTCCCAGCGATCACGATCGCCGCGCAAAACACAGCTACTCTCATCATACTCCCCACCGTTGCTCCTCCCCAAAAAGGCTGAGCATGACGTTACGGCACATTTAAATTAGCGCAAGCGAATATTAGCTGCCTAGTCCCCTTCACATCGGCTCTGGTCGCCTCCCCCTTGCTGCTGCGCCTTGCGAAACCGGGAGCGCGATATGGTAGCATGGGCGCATGCCTGCTCATGATCGGAGGGCCGATGTTCATGACTTGAGCTCGACATGGCAGAGGGCTGCAACCGTCAAGTTTCCCAAGTCGTCGTGGCGATGAACGATCGCGTCGAGGATCGCTTACTAAGCGGCGTTACTAGGTTCCGCTGGTCTAGCCCTACGCGATCACACCATAACCACGTGATGACAAATCAGCCATGTGTGTGGCGCGGTGGGCCTGTTCCGCTTGTGGCCGGCGCCTACCCACCCGGGTTCCCCAACCATGGGCGTCGGCCATTTTCGTTCTCTCAGCTATTATAGGCCTTTGCTATCGGCCTATGTGTTGGCCTTGGATGGCGAGATCGCGGTTAGATCACCTCGTTCGTTTGGATGTTTCGCTGGCGTTGAGAGGAGGCGCATATGTTCGCCAGCCGGCGGATACCACACCGCCCCACCGGTCAGGCCCAGCGCGCCCGCTGCAAAGTCCCGCAGACGGCTGCTGGGCCGCTGGCGGGCAGCGGCTACTTGCTGATGATCCAATCCACCAAGCCAGTTTCGATCAGCTCGCACCCAGTGAAATCGCGCACCAGGGCCTTGGCTAAATCACGTTATTGACACTCAGGCGTACCCGTTTCCCCTACTAGGGCTCGGAATGCAGAGCGGAAAACGTCGGCTTGAAACGCGGAGACGGCAACAGTAGACGGGTCGGCATCTTCCCAGCCTAGCGCCACGTCGCGACGACGTTGACGAAGGCGCTTCAGAAGCTCGCGTGAGGCTCGGATGGCCCTGCGCGATTGATCCATGTCCCAGCGAAATGTGGCGGGTTCCGCCATGGACTTCTGGCGCATGAGCAGGTGGCCGTAGTGGCCGATCGAGCGATATCTATGGGCGTTGCAACCATCGCAGCCTCCCAGAAAAGGCAATGGCAAACGACACATTAATAAGCTCGCCGAAACTCTCTCTGCAATGAAAAGAGTTGTACGAATTTGACCAACCCGCACCTTCAGTGATGCCGGGCCGCTACTATCCTCGCTCATGTTCTGTCATCGCAATGAAGGACGACATCTCCGAGCACCCGTAGCACACCTGTTGCATGGAAAAAGCTGTAGGCGTTTATAGGTGCCCGGGCACTCCGCCATTAGTTTGCGTTGTGGCGCGGGACAAAGCAGGTTTCCTCACTCAGGCTGACTACCGTGAAGCGGGGCACAAGCCCGACTTCGACGCATTGCCTTGGGAAGCTGAATACAGGGCCGCCAACTCAACCAAGCCGGCCGTATCCTAGCTTGCAACCAGGGGCACCGTGACAGTCGTGGCGTAATTTATCGGATACTGGTCGAAATACGGGAAAGCGATGACGAAGGCATAGCTGGCGGTCAGATGCGCCATCTTGAAGCCGCCGCTGGCAGGGTCGATCGCGATCGTCACAATGACGTTCTGCAGACCCAGGTTCACCAATTTCTGCGTGGCGATGGCCTGGATGTCGCTCTGCGAAAGCGTGTTGTTCAGCTGCAGCGCCCGAGAAGAGGTTTCCAGCGTATAGCGGACGGTCGACACGGCATTCATGGCCCAGCCGAAGGCGAAGATTCCGAACAAAAGCATTACCAGGAAAGGCGCGATCAAGGCGAACTCCAGCCCGGCTGCGCCGGAGCAGTCACGGCGCCATCTGGATCCGATCCTTTCAGCGGACACGGATCACCTCCTGATGGCTGATCGCGCGCGGGTCCGGGAAGACACCGAAGTTAAACGGGGGCACCCAGGTGCCCGTGGCCGTTATCTGGACGAAGACGGTCGGCAGCTTCGTTCCGCCGCAGATGGTGGTCGCATCCACGACCGTGGCGCCGCACAAATAGGAGCGGACCAGTACGACCGCGGCGTCCTCGGGCTTGTCGTTCCAGCTCGAAAGCGCGACCGCCTGCGTTCCAGTGTCATTGGACGCGCCGGCCATTACGAGATTGGCCGCGGTTTTGACGCCCGCGCGCATCTGCAGGTAACTCGTCACGTAGGACCAGCCGTCGGCGATGCCGAGGCAGACGAGGCACAGGATGGGCAGCAACATGGAAAACTCCACGGCAGCTATCCCGGATTTGTCCAGGACAATGCGCAAGGTCCGCCCACCCATCCCGCTACTCGACGAGCTGAACGGATTGCGTCGCCGGAATGTTCTTCATCCCGAGGCTGGTGCAGTCCTGCTTGATGGTCGTACTGCCGGACCACTGGATGGTGTCGGCGACGACCTGAGTGCAGCCGCCGTTCCCGGAGAAGTTGCCAAGGTAGTTGACCTGCTGCCTGGGGAAATAGATGGCGCCGGTCAAAAGCGAGGCCGCGGTGCCGTTGAAGGTGCTCTGCGCCGCGGTCCCGGTCCTGTCGCCGTAGAACAGCACGCCGGAATAGGTTCCGGATGTCGGCGCGCTCAGCGTCACCTTGGCGTTGCCGTTCATGCTGACGGTGTTGCTGCCTGCCATGAAGATGGTTACGCCGCTGCCCGCGACGACCGCGTTGGCGTTGACCTTCATACCGCCCTGCACGACGTAGACGCCGGGCTGCAGGGTGACGTTGCCACTGAGGCTCATGCCGCTACAGTAGGTGCCGGGCTGGAGTGTTTGCGACGTCTTGTTGCCGTTGACAGACTTGCACGGGTTCCCGGCCGTCGGCGCCGCCAGGCTGGAGAAAGGATCGGCTGCCGGCAAGGCCTGGGTGATGTTGGACTTGCAGACCGTGGTCGCTGGATTGTTCAGCACCATGCCGCCGACCGTGATCAGGCAGTCGGCCTTGAGCACCGCCGAGCCCTGCGTCTTTATGGCGTCCGAGGCAATCGAGTCCGACATGACCGAACAGCCGGTGAGGTTTACGGTGGTGTTGCCGGAAAAGAGCGCAGCCTGGGAGGCCGACTGACTAAGCGCGAGTACGCAAGCCTTGGAGGCGTCATTGATCAGCGCCACCGCCCTTGCCTGTTCGGCAACGGGCGCCTGGTTGAAAATCGCCGTGAAGTAGCGATCGAGGTTCTGCTTGACGATGACCTCCACCGCCTTCTTTGCGGTGTTCGGGCCGGACAATGGCGGCGTGTTGACCTGGATCGTGCCCGGCGTGGCGAAATTGTTCGAAGTCGCGGACTGCGTGGCGGCGGCGATGATGGTCGGGTTGTCGGAACCCGCGACTTTCTCGAGCGCACCGGCATAGGCCGCGGCATCGGCAACGGCCTGCAGCTTAAGGCTGCTGTAATACCAGAAGGATGTCTCCATACCGAGGCCGGCGCCGCCAACCACGACCGGCAAGGTGAAGGCAACGATGACGGCAACGTTACCGTTCGTGGCGCGCCTTAGGCGGCTCAAAGCAAACCAAATCCGGGTGAACGCGTTGGATGCCATATGTATTAGAAACCACGAATAGATAAACGAATGTGTAAAAAACCCATTCCGATTCGATGGAAGTCCGACCTGCCAGACGAAACAGGTGTGCTGCAAATCCTCCTCGCCTCGCATGTGCTTCATGCGGCGTCATCACTACGGCCAATGGAGGCGCATTGCTGACCGGCAGCTTTGGGTCGCAATCTGACCGTCCGTGATTGGGAGCCACATGGCTGCGCGGCTGTTCCGCTATTGAGCCTCGACAGGAGTCCTAGATCCGCACACACGCGTATCTTGGGTCGATCGCGCTTCGCTCATGCGCCAAATTGCCAGGTCGTGAGTTCGGACAGCGGAAGCATTCTCCTCATGGGTGTGGCTTGTCGAGCAGAAGATTTCACGATCACCACCGTAAGCAAGTTTCGGGATGACAGCTTCGTGTTGATCCCGCTGCTCGGCAGCGTCTGCGGTGAAGTCTCCGTTTAGCGGCTTACCCGGATATGACGGCAATGCAGGAGATCGGCAATCTCCTGTTCAAGCACATCCATGGGCCATCACCGTCGCGGCCCTGAGGTTACCCATCCGCAGGAGGGTCCTAAAGCCGCACAACCTTGTCGAGATGTAGCCGTATCCGCTGGCCTTCAGCGAAGGACAGCGCAAACGATTCCAGGCCGAATGAGCGTGTAATTTCCTGGTCGGTCTCTATGATGCGAACGACCCATTCGCCACTGGCTCCGACCACTTCCACGCGAGGCAACGCCTTTCGGATTGGCACCACGTTGCTCATCACACCCTCCCTACGAAAAGCAATGGCAAGTCGATTTAGGACCCTGGTAGTCGGCAGTTCAATAACGGACGAACCACCCTGGATGGGCAGTACGAAGCCGGGCGAATCACACCTCAGTCAGGCGAACCCTCCCGGGAACCTTCCGTGAGATAGCCTCTGCTTTAGGTCGTTGGCATTCAGGATGGCCGCCAGCTCTTCGGCATACTCCATGTCGGGAAGGTCGACAGATGGGTGGCCCGCTACAATAGCCGGCAGCCCGGTGAACACGTCGAATACTGTCCACGTCCCATCCGGTTCCCGCCTTACCCCGTACCGCAGAGTTGCCATGAGAGGATGCTAATGGAGGCCGCGAATATATGGTACAAAAAATGCGAGCGGGCGATCGGGCAACAGGCACGCCTTTCCGGAAACTCTTTGCCGCTGCGGCGGGTTCGGTCGGGCATGACCAGAATGGCCGACCTCGGACCGCCCATTTCCGGCAAGCCACATGACCCTGACTGGGAGAAGGAGCATTTCTATGCGCGCCACACTGCGCGCAACGGGGAGACCGTCCCGAGTTCCACCAAGTGATGTGGCAGGAGCTACCGGAGCACCAGCCGCTGGAATTCGACGCTTAAGAGCGCAGCACAACCCAACTGGGCATCGGCTATCGAACCAGCGTTTGCGCGCGGCCACTTCTAGGCGCATGATACCTAGATGAGTTCTATCGAACGGAAGCTGGCCGAATTGAACGACATTCAGCAGGACTTTGAACAGGCTACAATCCTGCGCTATCGCTGCGAGTGTTCGCGCCAAGACGCGAGAGAGCTATGCGAAGAGCTCCGCCAACTGGTAGGTCTGCCCAGCAGCAGCAACAAATTCCCGTCTATCATCACCGGCTCGCGCAAAGGCTGAGCGACGGCGGCCCGCGTCACCCCAGGAAGGAAAGCACGGGCCCGACCGTTGCTGTCTTCAGCTTCGACAGGCGGAACCGATGGGCGTCATCGGGAGAATTTGGCGCCAATCCAA
>NZ_JAMYQZ010000152.1:0-7378 GCF_040321145.1 Mesorhizobium sp. M0514 | reverse complement strand
GGCAGCCATATTCGCCATGCGCATGGCGTGCTGGAGACGGTGCATGTCGCCGATGCCGTGCCGATCTCACAGATGACCGGCTCCGTCTCCTGGCAATATCTGGCGGAACCGCAACGCTCGCTCCTGGCGCGCAACCAGACCAAG
This sequence comes from Mesorhizobium sp. M0514, assembly GCF_040321145.1. Lineage (NCBI taxonomy): Bacteria > Pseudomonadati > Pseudomonadota > Alphaproteobacteria > Hyphomicrobiales > Phyllobacteriaceae > Mesorhizobium > Mesorhizobium sp. M0514. Next base: position 7,234 of record NZ_JAMYQZ010000152.1, on the reverse strand, counting down.
ACCCTGTCGCAGTTCGGCTATCGCTGCGCGGCACATGAATACCGTCTTCTGGCCAGCGGCCATGCCCATTTCGTCGTCTACAACAAACTGATGCCGTGGGACCATCTGGTCGGTGTGCTGATCCACGCCGAGGCCGGCGGCTACACCGCGCGGATCGACGGTAGCGCCTATCTGCCCTCGCATATCGACGGCGGCATTCTTGTCGCCCCGGACAAGGAAAGCTGGCAGGAGTTGCGCAGGGAGCTCTGGGCGCAATAATCGGTCCAACTGCTCGTAGAGGCTTTCGTCAAGTATATTGGCTCTGTTATAGTGTCCAATCTCTCGCGAAGTCGGAAGCCGCGAAATGAAACATCGGTCCGCAATTGTTGCAACGGCACTTGCACTTGCCCTGGTCGCCAGCGCCACTGAGGCACGATCGCAGGAGCGCGCGTGTCGTAGCCCCGATCCCGTCGACACCATCGACGAAATGTTCGACGCGATCTTTGCCTGTTGGCAGCCGCCGCCTGGAAGTGCTGGCCTGACCCTGACGCTGAGTTTTTCAATTCGCAAAAACGGCACGCTGATGGGCAAGCCGCGCGCCACCTTTTCGCATATGGGAGACGATGCCGCGCTCAACCGGGTCTTCGTCACGTCCGTGCTCGAAGCGCTCGACAAGGCTCTGCCGATGCCGCTGTCGGACAGCATGGGTGGCGCCATCGCAGGGCGCCCGCTGTTCCCTCGTTTCACGGCAGTGATTGGCGGCGCATCCTGAAACGCGTCGCATAAAGGTGGATGCGGTTTTGACACCACAATCTCAAGGCGCGTCGCTCAATGCAGGTCGGTGACGTGCCCTGAAATGGGTGGGTTGTGCGGCTGGAACATCTTGCCGCGCTCGGCGATCAGGATCATCAGCAGGGCCGCAACCGAGACGCTGCAGAACCCTGCGGCCAGCGGCGTCACCGTGCCGTTGAAGGCCTGGCCGATCAGCGTACCGAGAATGCCGCCGAGAAATGTCTGCATGGAGCCCAGGATGGACGACGCCGTGCCCGCCAATTGCCCGAGCGGCTCCATCGCGAGCGCGTTGAAATTCGCGCCGAGCCCGCCGAAAGGCAGCATCGCAGAGGCAAAGAAGGTGATGAACAGCCAGAGCGGCATGTTCATTTCCAGCGAGACGACCAGCCAGGCAAGGCTGATGCACAGGAACAGAAGCAGCGCGCCTTGCGACAGCCGGCGCATGCCGATCCGTCCGACCAGCCGCGAGTTGAGGTAGTTCGAGAAGGCCAGCACGCCCGCAACGCCGGCGAAGATGACCGGGAACAGCTCGCCGACGTGGAAGATGTCGATATAGATCTGCTGCGCGGAGATGATGAAGCCGAACATAGCGGCGAAGATGAAGGTGCTGGCGAAAGCATAGCAGAGCGTGAGGCGGTTTGTGAGCACGATGCGGAAGCCGTCGATCACCGAAGAGACAGTCAACGGCCGGCGATGTTCGGGATGCAGAGTCTCCGGCAGGCGCAGCAGCGACCACGCCGACACGATCAGCGCCCCGACCGCCATGGTGACGAAGATCCAGTGCCAGGTTGCGAACAGCATGATGGCCTGGCCGATCCCGGGCGCGATCACCGGGATGGCCATGAACACCATGAAGATCAGCGACATCACCTCGGCCATGCGCCGGCCGTCGAACGTATCGCGCACGATCGAGACGGCGATGACGCGTGTGGCGGCAGCACCGATGCCTTGCACAAGCCGGCACAGCAACAGGATGGCGAAGGACGGGGCGATGGCCGCGGCCGCAGCCGCCACGACATAGATCGCCAGCCCGGCGACCAATGGCGCGCGGCGCCCGAACCGGTCCGAAATCGGCCCGAAGAAAAGCTGTCCGCCGCCGAAGCCGAGCATATAGGCGGTGATCACATATTGGCGGTGGTTTTCATTTTCGACGCCGAGCGTGGCGCCGATCTGCTGCAGCGCCGGCAGCATGATGTCGATGGCCAGCGAGTTCAACGCCATCAGTGCCGCGCACAGCGCGATGAATTCCCAGCGCGGAATAGGCAATTTGCGTGCCTGTTGCGGCGCTTTTGCTGGCTGGTCCACGGCGGGTCCGATCTTCAAAACGAATATGCGCCGGCATGCCGGCGCATAAGTTCGTCCTCACTCCGATAGGGGGAGGTAACATTTTGCCGGGGCGGGGCTGCCCCGTCTCAATTCAGAATCAGGCTGTCGCTTTGACGCTGACGCCCTTGTCGACGAGCAACGTCTGCAACTCGCCCGCCTGGAACATTTCGCGGATGATGTCGCAGCCGCCAACGAATTCGCCCTTGACGTAGAGCTGGGGGATCGTCGGCCAGTTCGAATATTCCTTGATGCCCTGGCGCAGTTCGGCCGAGGTCAGCACGTCGACGCCCTTATAGTCGGCGCCGATGTAATCGAGGATCTGGACGACCTGGCCGGAAAAGCCGCACTGCGGAAAACCGGGCGTGCCCTTCATGAAAAGGACGACGTCGTTGCCCTTTACTTCGCTGTCGATGTAGTCGTTGATGCCGCTCATGAGATATCCTTTCACGCCTGTGGGAGTCAGGCTCGAAGCATAGCCATCAAATAAACCCATAGATGGGCCGAAACAAGATGTTTGCGCCGCCGTCGCGGAAATGGCGCAAAGGATCGCCTGTCTTGGGCCAAGCATCCGAGCCGATTGCAACCTTCGGAACATGATGAAAAGACGATATGGCGCCGCCCTTCCGATCGCCATCCTGCTGGCGGCGATTGCCGTTGTCTGGTGGCCGAGCCGCCCCGAGCCGCCGCCGCTGGTCATTGGCGGTGACCTGCCCGCGCCTTGCCGGAATGTCGCCTTCGAGGCGGTGACCTATGTCGTCTGCGAGACCGATCTTCGCGCCGACAGCATCGGTGTTTTCCACGCCGGCGCCGATGGCAAGCCTTTTGGTTCGCTCGAAGCCTTCGACAAGGCGGTTGCGGGCGAGGGGAGGCCGGTGCTGCTCGCCATGAATGGCGGCATGTATCACGAGGATTTGTCGCCGGTCGGCCTGCTGGTCGAGGACGGCAGCGAAAAGTCACGGCTCAATCTTGCCGACGGCGAAGGCAATTTCTTCCTGAAACCGAACGGCGTCTTTCTGGTGGGCAATGACGGCAAGGCGGCTGTCATGGAAAGCAACGCCTATGCGGTCACCAAACGCGATGTTGCCTTCGCCACGCAGTCCGGCCCGATGCTGGTGATCGATGGCAAGATTCACCCACGCTTCGAGCCGAACGGAACCTCGCGCTACATCCGCAACGGCGTCGGCGTGCGCGATGAAAACACCGTTTTGCTGGCGATCTCGCGGTCTGAGGTCAGTTTCGGCAGCTTTGCGCGGCTGTTTCGCGACGCGCTACAATGCCGCAACGCGCTGTTCCTCGACGGCGCGGTTTCCGCGCTGTCGGATGGGAAAAGAATGATCGTCGGCGGAAAATACCCGGCGGGCCCGATCATCTCAGTGTCGGCGAAGCCGATCACGTCAGTGTCGGCGAAGCAGCCGCAGAAACAGTAGGCCAGTCTGGCTTCAGTCCGGCACGCTGGTCTGCAGGGCCAGCGCGTGCAGCACGCCGCCCATATTGCCCTTCAGCGCATCATAGACCATCTGGTGCTGCTGGACGCGGCTCTTTCCGCGGAAGCTTTCGGCCACCACTTCGGCTGCATAGTGATCGCCGTCACCGGCGAGGTCGCGGATCGTCACCTTGGCGTCCGGAATGCCGTCCTTGATCAGTTTTTCGATGTCGTGGGCATCCATTGCCATGGCAAAATCCTGTTCTGGGCGGCTAGGCACGAGTGACTCGCACGGCAGCCTAAAGCCTTTCTGGTCCGGGTTGAAGCCGTTCTGTCGGCGACGCAGTGTCTAAGGGCCATCCTGCCGCGGGTGAACCACACCATCTTCGGTAATGTCGTCGCGGGTCGAGAACCCCCGGCCAAGGCTGAACACCAGGACATAGAGCGGGATGTTGAGCGCCAGGTTGATGATCGGGAGATAGCTGGTCATCTGCCACAAGGGCGAAAAGAATGGTTGGCCATAGCCGTCGCAGATCAGCGATGACCCGTATTCCCACAGCGCGCCGGTAATGACCGCAATGGCAAAGAGCTTGATGCAGGTGGCGACATGCCTTGCGCGCGCCGGGTTCGGCAAAAGGCGGCTCCACACCACCAGGCAGACGATGGGGATCGCATAGATCAGACTTTGCAAGGCCAGCATCTGCAGTGTGCCATTGGCCGCCTCAAGGAACTGGTCACGCCTTTCCAGCAGCGGACAGACCTCGCTCGAGGTCGTCGACAGCAGGAAAAAGACGAACGGCCCGAGGAACCAGAAGAAGAACAGCGACGGCCAGAAGACGACTGCGATCAGCGTCCGGGCTGCCAGGCTGGTCAACTGGACTTGTCCATGAAGTTCGGGAACCAGCCTTCGTGGGCGGCGGTCAATTCGCTGACCGGGATCGCCCTGGCATCGCCGAGCTTCAGTTCGTTTCCACCGGTCGAGCCGATCCATGGCGCAAAGATGCCGAGCTTGCTCTGTTCCTCGCGGATGGCGTCCCATTCCTTGCTCTGCGGATCGACGGACAGCGTCAGCAGGTAGCGGCCCTGGTCTTCGCCGAACCAGACCGGGATCGGGTCGGTGCCGGCGAGCCCCGGAATTGTGGCGCCGATGCCGGACGCCATCGCCATTTCGGCCAGGGCTATCGCCAAGCCGCCATCGGAAAGGTCATGGGCCGCGGTCACGACGCCCGACGCGATCAGCGCACGGACATGGTCGCCGACGCGCTTTTCGTGCGCGAGGTCGACGGATGGCGGCGGCCCGTCGGTACGGCCATGGATGTCCCTGAAATAGGCGGACTGGCCGAGATGGCTGCCCCAGCTTGCGGGTGCGCCGACCAGCAGGATCATCTGGCCCTCGGCGGCGAAGCCGATACGGGTCATCTTCGACCAGTCGGCGATCAGCCCGACGCCGCCGATGGTCGGCGTCGGCAGGATGCCCTGGCCGTTGGTTTCATTGTAGAGCGAGACATTGCCCGACACGATCGGGAAGCCGAGCGCGCGGCAGGCATCGCCAATGCCTTTCACCGCGCCGACCAGTTGGCCCATGATCTCGGGCCGTTCCGGATTGCCGAAATTGAGGTTGTCCGTCGCCGCCAGCGGCAGCGCGCCGGTGGCGGTAAGGTTGCGCCAGCATTCGGCCACCGCCTGCTTGCCGCCTTCATACGGGTCGGCCTCGCAATAGCGCGGCGTCACGTCGGAGGAGAAGGCGAGCGCCTTGGTCGGATGGCCTTCGACGCGCACCACGCCGGCGTCGCCGCCCGGAAGCTGCAGCGAATTGCCCTGGATCAGCGTGTCGTATTGCTCCCATACCCATCGCCGCGACGACAGGTCCGGCCCGCCGAGCAGTTTCAGCAGCGCGTCGGCGACATCGGCCTTCGGCGCATCGCCGGCGGCAAGCGCCGCAGGTTTCTTCGGCTCGACCCAGGGGCGGTCATATTCCGGCGCCTTGTCGCCAAGGTCCTTGATCGGCAGGTTGGCGACCTCGTCGCCCTGGTGAATGACGCGGAAGCGCAGATCGTCGGTGGTCTTGCCGACTATGGCGAAGTCGAGGCCCCATTTGTGGAAGATCGCCTCGGCTTCCTTTTCCTTCTCCGGGCGCAGCACCATCAGCATGCGCTCCTGGCTCTCCGACAGCATCATCTCATAGGCGCTCATGCGCTCTTCGCGCACCGGCACATGGTCGAGGTGAAGCTCGATGCCGAGGTCGCCCTTGGCGCCCATCTCGACCGCCGAACAGGTGAGGCCGGCCGCACCCATGTCCTGGATGGCGATGACGGCGCCGGACGCCATCAGCTCAAGGCAGGCTTCGAGCAGGCATTTTTCGGTGAAGGGATCGCCGACCTGCACGGTCGGGCGCTTCTCGTCGATCTTGTCGTCGAACTCGGCCGAGGCCATCGTGGCGCCGCCGACGCCGTCGCGGCCGGTCTTGGCGCCGAGATAGACGACCGGCAGGCCGACGCCCTTGGCTTCCGACAGGAAGATCGCATCTGTCTTGGCGAGGCCGGCGGCAAAGGCGTTGACCAGGATGTTGCCGTTGTAGCGGGCGTCGAAATTGACCTCGCCGCCGACGGTCGGCACGCCAAAGGCGTTGCCGTATCCTCCGACGCCGGAAACCACGCCGCTGACCAGGTGCCTGGTCTTGGGATGGTCGGGTGCGCCGAAGCGCAGCGCATTCATCGCCGCAATCGGCCGCGCGCCCATGGTGAAGACATCGCGCAATATGCCGCCGACGCCGGTCGCCGCACCCTGGTAGGGCTCGATGTAGGAGGGATGGTTGTGGCTCTCCATCTTGAAGACGACGCAGTCGCCATCGCCGATATCGACCACGCCGGCATTCTCGCCCGGACCCTGGATGACCTGCGGCCCGGTGGTCGGCAGCGTGCGCAGCCATTTCTTCGAGGATTTGTAGGAGCAGTGCTCATTCCACATCGCCGAGAAGATGCCGAGTTCGGTAAAGCTCGGTTCGCGCCCGACCAGATCGAGGATGCGCTGGTATTCGTCGGGCTTGAGCCCATGCGCGGCTATGAGTTCCGGGGTGATCGGCACGGAATTGGAAATGGTCATGGGCGGCGATTGGTGTCCATGGGAGAGGGGAATTTGAGTCCCCTCATATCGCAAGCTTTGGCGTGATACACCCCATCGGATGACGAAAAACGCCGGAAAACACAAGGCGACGATGGTAGCGGGGCGCCGTTGGGGAACGCTATGGCATCCCGGCCGTTAGGCCTCAAAGCAATCAGGAGATTTCGACATGGCCACCAAGCAAGGCAAGAAAGACAATCGCCTCTCCGACAAGGAGGCCATGCATATTGCCGAGACCACCGACGTTTCGCCCAAGCAGGCCAAGGACCTGGCCGAGAAGCACGGCAAGGACAAGGGCGCGAAGGAAGCCAAAAACTTCAAGGCAGAGGGCTGAACCTGAGATCGGTACGCAGGGGCACGGTTTAGCGCCAACGATTCAGGACGAACTGTCGTAGCCGGCGCGGCCTTCCTCCAGCAGCCGCCGGATCACCGCGACGCCGCCGGTGATGTCCTCGCGCCGCCTTGGCTGCGAGACGCCGAAACGCACGCCGTGAAAAACCTGCTCGGAACGCCCCGCCTTGAACTCGTCCTCGTCGTCGAGGAGCACGCCATTTTCGAGGCATGCGCTCCTGAACGTGCCGGACAGCCAGGGAT
>NZ_JAMYQZ010000151.1:0-7459 GCF_040321145.1 Mesorhizobium sp. M0514 | reverse complement strand
GGTCGAACCGCCACCGCCGACCTATGACGAGCCGCCGCTCGGCGACTATGCGACGATGTACGGCCCGATTTCCGACAGCGGGTTCGAGCTCCCGGCCATCCCGATCAAGAAGATGGACCCGCAGTTCCTGCGCCAGATCGTTCCCGATCCGACCGGCCAGCGGCCAGGCACCATCATCGTCGATACGACCAACCATTTCCTCTATCTGGTGCGCGAAGGCGGCCAGGCGATCCGTTACGGCGTCGGCCTCGGCCGCGCCGGCTTCGAATGGTCGGGAGACGCCGTCGTCCAGTGGAAGCAGAAATGGCCGAAATGGACGCCGCCCGATGAGATGGTTGCCCGCCAGCCTGAACTGGAAGAATACAGCGCCAAGAACGGCGGCATGCCCGGCGGCCTCAAGAACCCGCTCGGCGCCCGCGCGCTCTACCTGTTCCACGACAACGTCGACACGCTCTACCGCCTGCATGGCTCGCCGGAATGGAACTCGATCGGCAAATCCGTCTCGTCAGGCTGCGTGCGCCTGATAAATCAGGACATCATCGACCTCTACGACCGCGTGCCGTCGAAGAGCCCGGTCATCGTGACGTCCGACATCGGCCAGCCGATGGCGGCGAGCGCAAACCGCAGAGCCATCCCGATCGATGGCGGGGTGCCGGATGGCTCGGTCCTGCTCGGCCCGGTGACCTGATCGACTTCATCGATGCCATGAAGCGGCAGGTTCCGCTCCATGCGGCAAAGCTCGCCAGGATCCCGATAGCTTTACGCGAATGCCTGGGGTTCGCATCCAAGATGTGCAATGCCGGCAACAGGAGGCCAAAAAAGACGTCCAGACGAACCATGGAGCCGCTGCAATCGGGGCGGCCATGCCCTGTCAATCTCGACGCTGCTGTGTTTCGTTACCGATTGATGTATATTAGACGGGAGTATGATTGCAGAGACATACATTTCATTAGATCATTGATGGCGGGGGAACGCCGATGGTGGGATTTGATTTCGATAGTCCGCCTGCCGACGGCGCCGAGGCCAACCTGTCGGCCGAATGCGAGCGCCAATTGCTGCCGCTCGTCCGCGGAATTGTCGAGGCGGCGGTTGCCGCCGGGTGGAGCCAGGAAGACGTTCTTCTGGCCATGGTCGAGCTGTCCTGGGATCTGTACGAGAAACGCCGAGGCGATCTTTAGCAGGCCTGCGTGAGCCGGATAATTCCGTAGCGCCGGCCAAGCCAGGCCATGTTTTTCTCGCGCGAACTTTTTTCTTCACTTACAATGTTTTTTCTATCCACGGGATGCGCTACGCTGCCTTTGGGCAGGACTATGGGGGATACAAATTACCGTCCGGATTTCCGGGTTGGCTGTTTGCACGGCACGGAATTTCGATGGGCTGGCAAAGCGGCTGAGGCAAGGCTGAATGAAAAATGCGGGCGAGGTTCAGGAACGCAGCGCAGGCGCCGATCGGGTCGATCGGCACGCCCTCGGACATAATGCCCGAAAATGCCAATCCCAGAAGAGCAACCATGCGGGGGAGCGGGATATGCTCTGTCCGCAGCCCTGGATCGCTCCCGGAGGGTCGCCATCGCCGAAGTCGCCTACCTCGCGGGATTTTCGGATCAAGGCCATTTGGCCACCGCCATGAAGAAGCACAAGGGAAAGAAGCCATGATTCCGGCGATAACTGCTGCCGGATCGTCCGTGGCAATGACAGATAGTCGACCAGCTCTGTCAATGGCCGCGCGATCTATATTCGGAATACAACGCTGGATTGCGACGGCACACTATGCACAATAACTAGGCAAAATGGTAAGATAAGATCGGAAAATAGTCAGGTAGCCTTGGCTAAAAATTCAAACCTGTAAATTTATAGTCAAAATCCTGGTAAAATTTTCATTTGAGCTCAAATTCTTCTTTGCAATATAAAGCAGCATCTGTAGGATTCGAAGGAACGCCCAGGAGCAAACGTGAATTCTGGGCGCCTCGATACAGCACAGGATTGGATTGATCGGCGCAGCAGTGGCAGAGACGAAGATGCAACATAGAGGCAACGTCCAGGAAAGCGCCGGGACAGAGCGGCGGCGCGCGGATCGTCGCATCTTCGACGGAATTCCGGAAAGCGCGGGGCGCTACCTGGTCACGTTTCGAGGCGGCGCGGCACATGTCGTTCATGGGCCGGGATCACACAGATTCAAAGCGGCGGAACATTTCGCTTCGGTTCTGCTTACACCCTCACCAGGGATTGCGGCATCGCTGGGCAGCGACAAAGTCCACGAATACGACGGCGACGTCGGCATGATCATGATCGTCCCAGCCGACCTCGGCGGCAAGGTGACTCGGTCATCCACCACGGAAAGCGTAATCGTGGCGCTCACCCCCGAGAGTCTCTTCGAGCTGGCAACGCGTGAATTCGACACCGGCCATGCCGAGCTTCAGCCGCCGCCGTACGGGACCGTCGACTTCCAAGCGCTGCAACTCGCGCAGTTGCTGAAGGCGGAACTGACGGATCGGGAAACTCCAAACGAGTTCTATATCGATTCGTTGGTCACCATGTTCGGCGTCCATTTGCTTCGGAACTACGCAGGAGCGCGAAAGTTGCCACAAGCCCCAAAGGGCGGTCTGTCGAACCGCAGCGCCCGGCGGGTGCGCGAATTCCTGGAGGTAAATTTTTCCAGCAAAATCGCGGTGGCCGAGCTGGCCGCACTCTGTGGCCTTTCGCCGAGCCATTTCATCCCGGCATTCACCAAGACCTTTGGCGAGCCGCCGCACAAATACCTGCTGCGGCTGCGTCTCGATTTCGCCGAAAAACTTCTCATCGAGAGCGACCTGTCGATTGCGGAAGTCGCTCATCTCAGTGGATTCTCGGACCAGAGCCACTTGACAGTCACCATGTCCAGATACCGGAACAGAACCCCCAGGCAGGTGAAGCTGCAACGTTAACGACTGTTGCGGCGCGCATGATTGTCCGCGGCGATACCTCGATTGATCTTCAGTATAGTCGAAGGTTGTGTGGCAGAGCAGTCACAGTTGTCGCGCAGGGACCAAATACCGGATTTTCCTACAAAGATTCCGGATTATTCCAAAATACCTGCACCGCGAATGTGCTCATGGTCGCGATTGAAGTCATTTGGGGCGGGGGAGCAACCAGATGATACAGCATGTCGGATTGTCCCATGGACATTCAATTCGCGGAAATCGAGGTCTTCGCGCCTAAGGCCGAAGCGGCCTGGGCTGCACTGCAACGCCAATACGCCAGCCGGATCAGCGCTGCGGAACTCGACCATCTCCTGGCCTGTTTCGTGCTTGGACTGACCTCTCCGGCTTGTGGTGAAGGCGATCCGGGATTTCATTTCGATCTCTGCCGCGCGCTGGTGGCGGTAAACCTGCCGCCGGAACGGACGGAGGCTGCACTGCATGCGGTTCCAGAACCGACGCAGCCATGGGTCGCGAGCGCCTATCAGCTGATTGAAAAACAAGGCGCGAAGGTCGGTCTCTCGTTGCGGGAGAAGACGCGCAATTTCGAAGATTTTTTGGCCACCGAGGCGAATGGTGCGGCACATCAGAGCGCCTCGGCAATTGCGAGGAAAAACTAGCATGACCAAACGCGTCGAGGGGCGGAGAAGGATCGAACTTTCTTCAAGCTTTGTCGGAAACTGGATCGCGGGCGCGGCCGACAGCCGCTCGGTGCGGCGCCGCCTGATGGCGGTGCTGCGCAACGCGTGCCGCGTGCTCGGCATGCGACGCAAATGTCTGGGGCTTGGCACGCTGGGCAGCGGCAGAATTGCGGCAGCGGCGCTGGGTGCAATCGCATTCGGGAGCATCGCCACCCCGGCGTCCGCGCAGTATGCCGCCGGCGGCGGCACCGCGACGGCCAGTGGCTCAGTCGCTATCGGCCCGGCCGCGACGGCCTCTCAGCTCAATGCTGTTGCGATCGGGACCCGGTCTGTCGGGTCAACGCAATACGCAGTGGCAATCGGCCAGGATGCGCAGGCCACAGGCACCGGCGGCGCGGTGGCGATCGGCGGCGGCGCGATTTCAAACAACATCAATACGGTAGCAATTGGCGTTCAGTCCGACGCCACTGCGGCCGGGGCCAGCGCACTGGGCACAAACTCCCACGCTTCGGGATCGAACTCCACCGCGGTCGGTGTCGGCGCCACGGCCAGCAACAATTATGCGTTCGCCACTGGCTACGGATCGGTAGCCAGCGCCCAATACGCATACGCCATGGGCTATCAGTCCAGTGCTAGTGGCCTGCGCGGTATGGCGCTTGGATATCAAGCAACCCAGAGCGGGATCGATTCCCTTGCCCAAGGTACCAACGCCAATGCAGGCAGTCAAAACGCCATCGCGATAGGCTTCCAGTCGGTGGCGTCCGATATCAACTCTATCAATATCGGAGCGCGCACCGTTGCGGGGTCAGGGGCCTTGGCCCAAGGCGCCATCGCCCTTGGCACGGATGTCACAGCAAATCAGCAAAACGCCCTTGCCATTGGCGTCCTGACCAAAGCAACGGGAACGAACGCCGCAGCGGTGGGTAGAGGAGCCAGTGCATGGGGCAACCAGTCCATCGCATTCGGCACGGGCGCGCAGGCGGGCGTTCAGGCCAACACGGCTGTGCCCAACAGCATCGCGATCGGTACCAATTCGCTCTCTTCGGGCGCTTTCGCCACGGCGATGGGTGCTACCTCGGTTGCGAGTGGCTCCGCCAGCACAGCGATCGGCAACACGGCTGTCGCCAGCGGCGCGAACGCCTCCTCATTCGGGTCCGGCGCGAATGCGACGGGAGACAATTCTCTTGCCGCCGGTGTCAGCGCCGCCGCTAGCGGGATTGCCAGCACCGCGCTCGGCATCGGCTCCAAGGCCAGTGCCACCAACGCCGTGGCGATCGGTAATGCGGCGGTCGCCAATTCCGCCGACGCGGTTGCCATCGGCACGGCCGCGACGGCCACGGGCGGCAAGGCCGTCTCCATCGGTTCGGGCAACACGGCTTACGGCAACGGCGCGGTCTCCATCGGCGATCCGAGCTATGCCAGCGGCACCGGCGCCTTCACCGGCGGCGCCAACAACATCGCCAACAGCGACGGCACGGCAACCGCCACAGCCGCAAACCAGGCCGCAGGCGCGGTTGCCATCGGCAACAACAACAAGGCCGTCGGGCAAGGCTCCGTGGCGCTGGGCAATGGCTCGACGGCGGGTGCAGCCGGCCTTGCCGGCAATGTCGCGCTGGGCAACGGCGCGACGGCGACGGCAAGCTCCGGCGACGTAGCGCTCGGTTCGGGCTCGGTGACCGCGACGGCGGTCGGCACCAGCGGCGCGACGATCGGCGGCACGGCCTACAGCTTCGCCGGCACGACGCCGACGAGCACTGTCAGCGTCGGCGCGCTCGGCGCGGAGCGGACCATCACCAATGTCGCGGCGGGCCGGCTCAGCAATTCGTCGACCGACGCCATCAATGGCTCGCAGCTCTTCGCCACCAACCAGCAGGTGACGCAGAACACGACGGCCATCGCCGCCAACACCGCCGACATCACCAATCTCGGCAACACGATCAACAGCATCAGCACCGGCGGCGGCATCAAGTATTTCCACGCCAATTCGACGGCGGCGGACTCGTCCGCAACGGGCACGGACTCCGTTGCTATCGGACCAGTCGCGACCGCGACGGGGACAAACGCCATCGCGGCCGGCACCAATTCGAGCGCCTCCGACGCCAACGCCTCGGCCTTCGGCAGCGGCGCCGTCGCATCGGCGCTTGACGCAACGGCGATGGGATACATCTCCAAGGCCTCGGGCCAATACAGCACCGCCGTCGGCGCCAACGCCAATGCCACAGCCACGTCCAGCACCGCGATCGGCCAGAACGCGTTTGCAACCGCCTTTCAAGCGACCGCTCTCGGCGTAGGAGCGAATGCCGGCGCCCAGAATGCAATCGCGCTGGGCGCCCTCGCCAACGCCAGCAACGCCGGCGACGTGGCGCTCGGCTCGGGCTCGGTAACCGCCGCGGCGGTCGGCACCGCCGGCACGACGATCGGCGGCGTCGCCTACAACTTCGCCGGCACGACGCCGGCAAGCACCGTCAGCGTCGGCGCGGTCGGCGCGGAACGCACCATCACCAATGTCGCGGCGGGCCGGCTCAGCAATTCGTCGACCGACGCGATCAACGGCTCACAGCTCTTCGCCACCAACCAGCAGGTGACGCAGAATACGACCGACATCGCCGCCAACACCGCCGACATCACCAATCTCGGCAACACGATCAACAGCATCAGCACGGGCGGCGGCATCAAGTATTTCCACGCCAATTCGACGCTGGCGGATTCGCAGGCGCTGGGGACGGATTCCGTTGCCATCGGCCCGAATGCTGTGGCCAACAATGCCGGCGACGTGGCGATCGGCGCGAATGCGGTGTCGACCGCGACCACGGCGGTCGGCGGCACCACGATCGGCGGCGTTGCCTACACCTTCGCCGGCGCGACGCCCGCTGGTGCATTCTCGGTCGGCTCGGTGGGCGCCGAACGCCAGATCCAGAACGTCGCGGCCGGGCAGTTGAGCGGCTCCTCGACCGATGCGGTCAATGGTTCGCAGCTGTTTGCGACCAACCAGCAGGTGACGCAGAACACGACCGACATTGCCGCCAACACGGCTGACATAACCAATCTCGGCAATTCGATCAGCAACATTACCGGCGACACCTCGCTGGCCTACACCGACGCCAATGGCGACGGCATACGCTATGTGCGCACCAACGACCGGACGCTCGCCGTCGCCGACTCCTTCGCGCAAGGGATCGGCTCGTCCGCCCTCGGCTACCAGGCGACCGCGAGCGCCGACAATGCGCTGGCGCTCGGCCGCGACACCCAGGCCAGCGTCATCGGCGGCGTGGCGCTCGGCGCCGGCTCGGTTTCGGATCGGGCGGTCGCACCCGTATCGGGATCGATCCTCTCCGGCACCGGCCTCATTCCCTACAACACCGCGGACATGAGCCTGCTCGGCGCCGTCTCGGTCGGCACCTCCACCTCCTATCGCCAGATCATCAACGTGGCCGACGGCACGCAGGACCAGGACGCGGTCACGCTTCGCCAGTTGAAGGGCGCGCTGAGCTCGTTCGCGGTGACGGGGAGCCTGTACTTCCACGCCAATTCGACGGCCGCGGATTCGCTTGCGGTCGGCGTCGATTCGGTTGCGGTCGGTCCGCGCACCACCGTCAATGGCGACAACGGCATCGGCATCGGCAATGGCGCCATCGTGCAGCAGACGGCGCCGGGAGGCATCGCGATCGGCCAGAATTCGACGGTCAACCAGGCCGACAGCATCGCCCTCGGCACCAACGCGACCACCAACGGAGCGCAGGCGGTGGCGCTCGGCGCCGGCGCAAAGGCCAACGAGCCGGGCAGCGTCGCGCTCGGCGCGGGCTCGACGACGGCGGCGGCGGTCGCCACCACCGGCACCACGATCAACGGCGTTGCCTATACC
>NZ_JAMYQZ010000150.1:0-7467 GCF_040321145.1 Mesorhizobium sp. M0514 | reverse complement strand
ACATCTCCCCCGCAAGATGGCCGGCAGGCCAGAGGGGGGTGCTGTCCCGCCAGCCTTTCCAAATGTCCTTTATTCGACACGCAAGCCCAAGCCTTTTTAGGGGTGAGGGTTGCCATTCCCGCGCAAATATGGATTCGATAATAGATCGAACAACAAAATTATCTATAATTCAACCAGCCAGGGAAGCAGCCATGACCGACATCGCCTTTTCGCCGTCCAAGCCGTCCTTCAGCCCGTTGCGCCTGCAAACCCGCTCGCATAGCTGGCAGGCCGCGGCCGTCGTCCTCGGTACGCTGTTTCTGGCGCTGTCGTCCCAGATCGAGGTGCCGATGGTGCCGGTGCCGGTCACCATGCAGACCTTCGCCGTGACGCTGGTCGGCGCACTTTATGGCTGGCGGCTTGGCGCCATGACCATCATCGCCTGGCTCGCCGAGGGCGCCATGGGCTTTCCTGTCCTGTCCGGAGGGGCAGCGGGCGCGTCGTATTTCGTCGGGGCAACGGGCGGTTATCTCTTCGCCTTCCCGCTCGTCGGCGCGCTTGTCGGCTGGCTGGCCGAACGCGGCTGGAACGGCAACCGCGTGCTGCTCGCCTTCGCCGGCATGGTCCTCGGCAACCTCACCTGCCTGGTTCTCGGAACGGCCTGGCTCGCCGTCATGATCGGCCTCGAACAGGCCATCGCCTTCGGTTTCCTGCCGTTCCTCGTCGGCGGCCTGTTGAAATCGGCGCTCGGCGCCGCGACGCTCAAGCTGTTTTCCGGCAAGGCGGACCCGGCAGGAGCATGATCCCGAAAAATGAGTCCGGTTTTCGGAAGAGATCATGCTCAAACAAAAAGATGGAGCCCCATCCCGATACCATCGGGATGGAACAGGCTCCGCCATCGCGTCCTGACCGATGACCGTCAGGTTGCGCTCCCACCATCTGCTTTGCCTGCTGACCTATGTCGGCAAAGGCTACAGCGGAGCCTTCGTCGCCAATTTTGACGTGATCGCGAAACGTCTGGGCCGGGGCGAGGATATTCTGATCGTCTCCGGCCCCGACGACATCTGCTGGCCGCTGCTCGGCGAGGCCGAGCCCCACTGCTTGCGCGAAAGCGCCGCAGGCCGGGACGAGCTGGCAGCACGCGATGTCGGCGAGCTGCTGGCCCGGCCCATCGAGGCGGGCGTCCGTCTCAGCCTCGACGCGGCAACGCTTGCCGCCTTGCGCGCGGCCTTTTCAGCCGGCGTGACGCGTGAGGCCTGCCAGGGTTGCGAGTGGGCCGGCCTGTGCAGCACGATAGCGGCAGGCGGATATCGCGATGTCAGGCTGTAGCTCCCAACCCCGATCTGCTATTGTCGGAACCGACAGTGTCTGCGTCGCCATGGTTTGTTAATCGGGTTACCCGATTGTGAATTCGGCCCCGATTGAAGCCTGACCCCAAAAAGGCCATGCTTTGGCAGGAAACATCGAGTCTATGGCTTCTCCGCGCCGACGCGGGATGGCGCTTGGCTGAAAGGGATACGATGCGGCAAGGACGTGCGCGCTGGCTCGCGGGGCTGGCAATTGTGGCAGGGATGGCGATTTCTCCGCTGCCTGCCTACGCCAAGGAATCGACCGACCCGGTCAAGATCACCTCCTTCTCGGGCGCCTATCTCGCCGCCCGCATCGCCGAAGGCGACAACGACCTCGACAACGCCATCGCTTATTACAAGCAGGCGCTCGCCTTCAATCCCGGCGACACCTCGCTGCAGCAAAGCCTGATGCTGTCGCTGATCGCGCAAGGCCGCTTCGAGGAATCGCTGGTCTATGCCGACAAGCTCAAGGCAGTTCCCGACGTCGAGCGCTTCTCGCGTCTGGCTCTGGCGGTCGATTCCTTCCACAAGAAGGATTTCACCAAGGCGCAGTACTGGCTCAAGCTGTCGCTCGAATCCGATCTCGACCGGCTGATTTCCGGCGTCATGTCCGGCTGGGCACAAGAGGGCGCCGGCGACCCCACCGGGGCGATGGCCTCGATCGACAAACTGCAGGGGCCGGACTGGTTCGGCCTGTTCAAGTCCTTCCACCGCGCGCTGATCGCCGATGCCGCAGGCCTGTCCGACAAGGCCGACGCGCTTTATGACGCGACCCTGACCGACGTCACGGCCGGCGGTGCCGCGCCCGAGACATGGATGCGCAACGCCCAGGCCTACGCGTCTTTCCTGGCGCGCAAGGGCAACAAGAACAAGGCGCTCTACGTGCTCGACAAGGCCGAGGCGTTCGCGCCCGGCAAGCTCGACATCCAGGCGCTTCGCGACAGGATCAGCAAGGGCGACAAGATCGAGCCCTTCGTCGCCAGTCCCTCCGAGGGCGCCGCTGAAATCCTGCTCGACCTCGCCATCGCGCTCAATCGCGGCGGCGGCGAGCCGTTCGTGCGCCTCTATCTGCAATATGCGCTCGCGCTCAAGCCCGACAGCGACGCCGCTTTGGTGCAGCTTGCCGCCGTCGCGGAGCAGCTGAAGGACGGCGAAGGCGCCATTGCGCTCTATAGCCGCATTCCAGCCTCCTCGCCGCTGAAGGAGCTTTCCGACCTGCAGCTCGGCCTCAACCTTGCCGATCTCAACCGTCACGACGAGGCGATCGCCCATCTGAAGGCATTCGTCGAAGCTCACCCCGATGACATGCGCGCCTATCTGGCGCTGGGCGGGGTCTATGCCTCGAAGGAGGATTTCCGCTCCGCCGCCACTCTCTACGACAAGGCGGTCGCGGTGCTGAAGACGCCGACCAATGCCAACTGGAACATCTACTATCAGCGCGGCATCGCCTATGAGCGGCTGAAGGAATGGCCAAAAGCCGAACCGAACTTCCTCAAGGCGCTTGAGCTGTTCCCCGACCAGCCGCAGGTACTGAACTATCTCGGCTATTCCTGGGTCGACATGAACATGAACCTCAAGGAAGGCCTGGCGATGATCCAGAAGGCCGTCGACCTCAGGCCGAGCGACGGCTACATCGTCGATTCGCTGGGCTGGGCCTATTTCCGCATGGGCCGGTTCGACGACGCCGTGCGCGAAATGGAGCGCGCCGTGTCGCTCAAGCCGGAAGATCCGGTGCTCAACGACCATCTCGGCGATGCCTATTGGCGCGTCGGCCGCAAGCTCGAAGCCACTTTCCAGTGGAACCAGGCGCGCGACCTGAAGCCGGATCCCGATGTGCTTGCCATTTTGCAGCAGAAGCTGATGAAGGGCCTGCCGCCGATCGAATCCAACACGGCGCAGGAAACCCCGAAGGTCAAGCCGGCCACCCCGCCAGCGCCGAAAGGGTGATCGGGCCATACTTCTGATGAAACGGGGCTCGCTGAGCCCCGTTTTTGTTTCGGCTTGGCGTCTTAGAGCAATTCCAGGAAAAGTGTGCGCGGTTTTCCGTTCGGAATTGCGACAGAACAAAGAGATAGAGACGCCCTATCGCGATCATCATGCTGTGGCGGAGCAAGGAGCGAAGCGACGCGGCGCAGACCATAGAATCCATGCCGTGACCTTAAGGGGTTGCGAGGGTGCAGAATTCTGCTCCGCTGCGTTCTTCGATCAAGGTCACGGAATGGATGCCAGGGTCTGCGCGACGCCGCTTCGCGGCTGCTTCGCCCTGGAATGACGAAGTCGGGAAGGCTTTCAGCCAATCTCCAGCGTTGGCGCTCATTCTAGAACAGCTTTCGGTAGACGACGAACCCCGAGAGATCGCCGATCTTGTCGTAGAGCTTCATTGCCGTGTGGTTGGTTTCGTGTGTCAGCCAGTAGACGCGGCTGGAGCCTGCGGTTTGCGCCCTGGTATAGACGTCTTCGATCAGTGCCCGGCCGACGCCCTTGCCGCGCGACGCCTCATTGGTGAAGAGATCCTGCAGATAGCAGTTCGGCGAAATCGCCGTCGTGGTGCGGTGATAGAGATAGTGGACAAGGCCGAGAAGCTTGCCTTCGCTCTCGGCGACCAGCGCATGCATCGGCTCATAGGCATCGAAGAAGCGCGACCATGTCATTGCAGTGATGTCACCGGGCAGGGCGGTCTCGCCCGAGCGGCCGTAAAACGCATTGTAGCCGTCCCACAGCGGCAGCCATTGCTCGTAATCCTCTCGGGTGACGGGGCGTACGGTGAGCTGGCCTTGCATGGCTGAACCTTTGTCGTTGAAGCTGGGCGAGCAAACGGCCACCGGCACCGTCCGGCAATGGGCCAGTCCGAAGCAAAGCGTTCAACCTCTCATCAAGGCGGCGATAGGCGCTGCCTTGACGCTTGCCGGCCCGGCAACTAGGGAATGTCATCATTTCAGCGCTTTCCGAGGCCGCCGTGACGTCAGACAGTCCAGCCCATATGCATCCCAGCCGCTCGTTCCAGGGGCTGATCCTGACCCTGCACAATTACTGGGCCGCCTATGGCTGCGTCATCCTGCAGCCTTACGACATGGAAGTCGGCGCCGGCACCTTCCATCCGGCCACCACGCTGCGCGCGCTCGGGCCCAAGGGCTGGAACGCCGCCTACGTCCAGCCCTCGCGCCGGCCGAAAGACGGCCGCTATGGCGAAAACCCCAACCGGCTGCAGCATTATTACCAATACCAGGTGATCCTGAAGCC
The DNA here is from genome assembly GCF_040321145.1 of Mesorhizobium sp. M0514. Lineage (NCBI taxonomy): Bacteria > Pseudomonadati > Pseudomonadota > Alphaproteobacteria > Hyphomicrobiales > Phyllobacteriaceae > Mesorhizobium > Mesorhizobium sp. M0514. Next base: position 2,899 of record NZ_JAMYQZ010000150.1, on the reverse strand, counting down.
CAATCCGCCGAACCTGCAGGAGCTTTATCTCGGCTCGCTCAAGGCGATCGGCCTCGATCCGTTGCTGCACGACATTCGCTTCGTCGAGGACGACTGGGCAAGCCCGACGCTTGGCGCCTGGGGGCTCGGCTGGGAGTGCTGGTGCGACGGCATGGAAGTGTCGCAGTTCACCTATTTCCAGCAGGTCTGCGGCATCGAATGCGCGCCGGTGGCGGGAGAACTGACCTACGGCCTGGAGCGGCTGGCCATGTATGTGCAGGGCGTCGACAATGTCTACGACCTCAACTTCAATGGCCGAGAAGGCGCCGAAAAAGTCACCTATGGCGATGTCTTCCTGCAGGCCGAGCAGGAATATTCCAGGCACAATTTCGAATATGCCAACACCGCCATGCTGCTCAGGCATTTCGAGGACGCCGAAGCCGAATGCAAGGCGCTGCTCGCGGCCGGCGCCCCGGCTTCGAACGACAATCTGCCGATGCACCGCATGGTCTTCCCGGCCTATGACCAGTGCATCAAGGCCAGCCACGTCTTCAACCTGCTCGACGCGCGCGGCGTGATTTCGGTGACCGAGCGGCAGAGCTACATCCTGCGGGTGCGCAATCTGGCGAAGGCCTGCGGCGAGGCGTTCCTCCAAACCCAGGCCGGCGGCCTCGCCGCCTGAGGTTCAGGCTCACTTTATCATTTCGGGGGAAATGTTGATTGGCGCCGAGAACTGGCCAGTCGATCCCGCCATGGTCCGCATAGCCTGCCGTACGCCCGGCATCGAGAAGGCGCCATGCACCTGCGCTGCGAAACAGGCGCTGAGCGCGATGATCTGGAGAAGTCTCGATGCCGTTTTCATGGTCGTTCAGCCAATAGGTCCCTGCCTGAGCGTTGGTCGCTTCAGCGCTGCGTTTGGTTCATGGAAATCTTTGATCCAAGGACGGGCGGGCTGGTTGCGGCCCGACAGGGGCGGTCAAAATTTCTGGAAACAGCGGTCAGCCGAGTTGCTATGCCCTCTTACCTCCCCCTAGATGGGGGAGGGGGTGACAGCGCGACGTTCCATGCCAAAACTCGGTCGATTCAAGCTGCAGTCTGCGCAAAGGCTTCGCGCGGCGATGACCGACGAGGAACGCATCCTGTGGCGGCATCTGTGGCGCATTCCAGTAGAAGGCACTCATTTTCGCAGGCAGGCGTCGGTAGGCGTTTACTTCCCTGATTTCACCTCCCACCGGCTGAAGCTGATCATTGAGGTGGACGGTGTCCATCACAGCTTCGATGACCAACAGCACCATGACGAACGTCGAACGAAATGGTTTGAGAGCCAGGGTTATCGAGTCATCCGCTTCTGGAACCATGAAATCAAAAACGAACTGGATTCCGTGCTCGATACGATCTATGCGGCGGTGGAAGAACGAAAATCACACCTGCGTTTGCGCGATGGTGCCGAAGGTATCGGCGGCAGAGAGGTCGCCACCCCACCCCGGCGCTGCGCGCCGACCCTCCCCATCGAGGGGAGGGTGGGAGCCTAACTATGCCTGATCTGCTTCTAGAACTCCGCTCGGAAGAGATTCCCGCCCGGCCGCGCGCCCGCAGCGCCGGAGGCGCGAGGACGCGCAATCAGGAAGAAGGCATGCGGGTGGAGAAACTCTGATGCCGGATCTTTTGCTCGAACTTCGTTCCGAGGAAATTCCCGCCCGCATGCAGCGCAAGGCGGCGGGCGATCTCAGGAAGATGCTGACCGACGGTCTGGTCGAGGCGGGTCTGACCTATGACGCCGGGCGCGAATACTGGACGCCGCGGCGCCTGGCGCTCGATGTCAGGGGCCTGACCGCGCGCTCGAAGGATATCCACGAGGAGATCAAGGGGCCGTCGACGACGGCGCCGGAACAGGCGGTGCAGGGTTTTCTGCGCAAGGCAGGCCTTGCCTCGGTTGCCGAGGCGCATGTTCATTCCGATCCGAAGAAGGGCGATTTCTACGTCGCCCATATTTCGAAGCCGGGCAGGGCGGCGGAAGAAATCATCGCCGAACTGGTGCCGGCCATCATTCGCGGCTTCCCCTGGCCGACATCGATGCGCTGGGGGCCGGCTTCAGCCAAGCCCGGTTCGCTGCGCTGGGTGCGGCCGCTGCAGACGATTCTGTGCACCTTCGGCCCGGAGACCGAGGAGCCGGTGGTGGTCGATTTCGAGATCGATGGCATCCGCTCGGGCAATATCACCTACGGCCATCGTTTCATGGCGCCGGGTGAAATCACCGTGCGTCGCTTCGACGATTACGTGACCAAGCTGGAAGCAGCCAAGGTCGTGCTCGACGGCGACCGGCGCAAGGAGATCATCCTTGCCGACGCCCGCAACCTCGCCTTCGCCAACGGGCTCGATCTGGTCGAGGACGAAGGGTTGTTGGAAGAAGTGTCGGGCCTGGTCGAATGGCCGGTGGTGCTGATGGGCGAATACGAGCAGGCCTTTCTCGCCATTCCGCCCGAGGTGGTCCGGCTGACCATCCGTGCCAACCAGAAATGCTTTGTCACCCGTCCGCAAGGCGACGGCGAAAACCTTTCCAACCGCTTCATCCTCACCGCCAACATCGAGGCGAAAGACGGCGGCAAGGAGATCGCGCACGGCAACGGCAAGGTGGTGCGCGCCCGCCTGTCGGATGCGCTGTATTTCTGGAAGACCGACCAGGGCGATCTGCCCGATCTGGGAGAGCTCGAGGCATCGGCGAAAAAGTTCGGCCTCGATCTGAAAAAGCCGCTCGACCAACGCATGGCCCGCCTCGACCATCTCGGGGTGACTTTCCACGCCAAGCTCGGCACGCAAGGCGAGCGGGTGGAGCGGATCAAGCGGCTGGCGGAAGAGCTGGCGCCAACAGTGGCGCAGTCGATCTCCCCCCTTGAGGGGGAGATGGCCGGCAGGCCAGAGG
>NZ_JAMYQZ010000149.1:0-7754 GCF_040321145.1 Mesorhizobium sp. M0514 | reverse complement strand
GGCTCCTCACGTGTCGCTTGCGATGCAGCAGCACGCGCATTCAAAGAAGCGGTAGCGCACCGACAACACAGCAGTGACGTGGAACGATGAAAAGCCCGCCGACGGGGGCTAGCGGGCTTGTGATGGGATGGCCCGCGCCTGCTTCCGAGCGCGGGCCGACCATGACGAGTCAGGGCATCTTGGTCACCGGCTGGGACCGCTGCAGAACGAGCCGGGTGTGACCGAACAGCCTCAGAGCGAGGATGTTCCCAACTGACGCAAAAAAGCCGCCAGCGTGAGCCGGCGGCTTTTGGGTCACTGAGCCACACAGGGACGTTGGTTGGCCCTCAGCCTAATGGCACCAGATTCTGCAGCACCTTGTGCTCTTTGATCACTTTTCCGTTCCGCATGGTTCTGATGTAATTGATCGAAGCTCTCACGGGCTTAAGGAGCAAAGTTTCTTTGAACTGCAAGTCGGCCAGATATTTTAGCGCGAGGTCATCGGCCACGCCGCCTTTCAACGTGCCACCATCATCGCCTGGTAGGCGCATTTCGAACTGGTGAGCATCTGGTAGGATGCCAAGCAAGGTCCCATCGACCTCCTCAACATCCTCCTTTACCTCGACGGTTTTCAGCCGCTTGTATAAAGCGTCAACCTGCGGTCCCGTCAGCCCTACAGCGTGTTCGTCTCCGACGATACGGGTGCTAGCCCCAGCCTCCTGAAGCACCTTCGTGAATTTCTGGACAGCAGCGATCATCCTTGGTTGCGTATCCGCCAATAAGACATCAAAATTCTCATCCGTTTGGTCAGCGGTCATGGAGCAGATTAAAGCCGTCGCGCTCTCGACCGCCTGCTTTAATGGAGTGGCAATCATCTCCTGTTGATCTGGCGCGAGCTCTTCGAGCATGAAACCCATCGACCCTCGAACGAGGTCGCGAATAAATAGCCTTCCTTTTCCCGACCCTTTGACGGGGCCTCGCTCTGGCAAATCCTCGCCAGCCTGGGACGCAAGCGCAATTGAGATCATCTTCTGATAGCTGTTGAGGGCATCAGTAGAGAAGTCTAACCGAATGTCTCCCTGCCCAATCACCGGCAATCCATCGAAAATCAGCGCAACACTAGCGTAGCTGTTGCTCCCAGCTTTCAACTCGGCAATGCGAAGGTTCAGTTCCCGAAGCCGGTTTTCCCACATCAATCGTGATGTGCCCCATGCTCCTTGTTTGGCTTCGTCGCGCTGACGCTCAACGAACTGGCGGTCGGTTTCGAGAGATTCAAGGGAGAGTAGCGTTGGCATCAAGCTCCCCCTAACATTTTTGCTGCTTCCTTGTCGGCACCCGGGTCAATCACAATCGCAAGAAAGCCCTTCCATGCGAAGGTGTCTCTCTGATGCGAAAATAAGCTGTACCAATACATAACCTGCTGGAGCATGTCGCCAAGGGCCGTTTGTTCCACCAGGAGCGCATAGGTGTCGAGTTTCAAATTCGCCTTGTTATGTTCCCTGTTAGCGACCCGATCGCGCCAGAAAGCTTCGCCCTCTGCTAATATGTCAGGCCCAGCACCTAGGTATTTGGCCGGCAAGTTCAGAATGCTAAATACGTCTATGTCGCTTGGCGGCCGTTTCGCCACGGACTCGATGTCCTCCACAAAACTTCCATCGACGAACTGCAGCCCTGACACATAGCCTTCGCCAGCGAGCAGTGTGCGGTAGCTGATCAGATTTGACAGGAGTGCCCGACGCTCCACGGAGGTGCCAAAATTCTGAACCACCTCTGTGATATGCGCGAAGTAAGGCGATCGGCTGGCCGTCGTCGTTGCATCGACGCCAACAAACGGCGGCAACAGCCCGTTCCCACCAAAACCTGGTATCGGCAAGAGCCCCCCTCCCACCCGGATTAGATCGTTCATACTCTACGGACATTCGTAAACAAGTCTGCAACCAAAGTGCGAAAGGGGGGAAAGTTTTTTGTCGACATCGGTAGACGCAAAACGTTCTCTGCAGTCTGTCCAGAAGGAACGGCCAGTCACTCCGCGCCGCGTTTATTCTCAGTCCACTTCATTCTGAGCGCAACGTTGAGGCCAGCCACCTCGCAGCACCCGCCAGATGTCCGCCCAATAAGGGGTCACCAGAGCCGCCGCAGCCATGCTTGTTACGCCGAGGGCACCGAGCCCCATCAGTTTTTCCACCGGGTGACTCCGGCTGTTACGGTCTTCGCCCAGTCAGCTCTTCGCTGAGCGATGAAACCGCACCTTCCGCCCTGCAGCCCGCCAGTTTCGAGCAACGCACCAAAAGGTAAAGCTGGCGCATCAGGATTGGCAGAGGCGTCAACGACCTTTATAACGCCATCTGAGCGAAAGCTCAGGGGCGTGAGAACCCCTTCAGGTGGCGGCACCAGTGCTGCCGATATCCGCACTCTCCGACCAAGGTCGGGGAGGCATACGTGTATGTCCAGGGCGAAAGCCTAAAGGCGTATGCGGCCTTCCACCTGAAGGCTTCTCAACTCCCCGATCTGGTCACAGGGGAGGCGCAAAATGAAGATTGTTCGGGCTCTGAAATTCACCGCTATCGTAAGCTTGCTTTTCACTCAGGCAGCACTGGCGCAATCGGTGAAACTAAATCGGCCTGGTGAGAGTTGGGTCATTGTTTGGCAGAACGGTTCTGCATCGCGCCAAGGGAACGCTCTAATGAATGAGCCAGGCGGCATCGATCTGATCATGCCGTTTGTGGCCTGCGTCGTTAAATCTGGCACCCTCGCGATCATCACCAGCGATACCGGCTATTTTAAATGGGTAGTTGTTGCGGAAGGCGATTATCAAGGCTGCAGAGGAGTGGTTTCTCCCGGCGATATTTGACGTATTCTGGTTGAGCAGGTTGCCTGAAACCCGTCCTTTGCTAGCACAGTGCTAGCGCACGCCCCGGTGTCGGCAGCTCATTTTTGTGCGAGCCTAGCGCTCTGTACATCTGCACGCACCTGAGAAAGGAAACTTTGCTTTGCCAATGTAATTTCGCGAGTTAAAGACAAAATTTCCGCTGGGGGTTTGTCGTCGTCTATCGAATTCACGGCATCGAAAATGTTGTCGACCAGGTTGTTCAAATTCGCTTCAATACTTTTCACGGCATCGTCGGACCTGCTTTGGCAGAAACCCTGAATTTCTTCGACAGCCCCTAGGAACTCGGAATTTTGAACATTCCTGACCGCGATTTGGCGTTCTGCTACGTTTGACATATTCATCCGTGCCGCAGAACAAAGATTGGTCAGCGACAAACTCAAAACGGATAGATGACCTTCCAAAGGCAGCACTATCCAGCTGTCGAAAGCGGAAACATGCTCTGCCTTAGTTTGAATCCGCCTCTCAACACGAGTTGAATAAAGCGCCGCCCAAATCGATATCGCTAGGGAGATTCCGGCTATGGCATCTCCTGCTTCCATTTTGCTAGATCAAAGGCGCGCGGCTGGACGTTGCGTTCCTAATTCCGATATCGATCCACTGCTTAATTTGGTCGGAGGCTTGGAAATGATATTTCTCGAGGAACCTCTCGCGGCCGTGTAGGCGGGCGATGCTCTGCGAGAACAACCCTTGAAAATAAGAGGGCGAAATAGCATCTAGATAGTCGGGAACGACAACGTTGACCACGCCAGATTCGCGGTCGAGTTTGTCTATAGAAAGAGCCTCTCTTGCCGCAACGCCACGCTCCTTACCCGATAGATTTCTCACGCGTCCGTCTTGCGCGAGAACGCCAAGGTTGATCATTTTATCAGCCATCTTTCTTGCTCGCCGCCTGGATGGAAGCATCCAAGATGAAGCGCATAGTAATTAACGTCCCGGGAAAATACCCAGGTAAATCCCTTACAAATCGATCGTTTGGGGGCTTCGACACAACGTTACCCTCATTAAACCACTGCAACCGACGTTCACTTTCACTCGAACCAAATCCCTCATTGAAGGGCGCTTCGAACTTCACATAAGCATCGCCAGACAAAATTGCGACATGCGGACCCAGTCCAGGTGAGGTCTCCCTACCCAGCTCATTGGCAAACTCTACCATATCCATCAAGCCCGTGCCACCGGAGACGCCATCGGCACCTTGTCGCAACCTCGACACGCCATCTTGGAGCGCGAAGACTGTGGCGAGAGTTGTTTCTCTGCGGCCAATTTTTTTGTGGAGTTTGCAGTAGCGGTCTATCTGGTCCAACGTGTCTTCTGGAGCGCCAGAAATGGTGTGAGCGATCGAATTACCCAGGTTCAAAAAACTCAGATGACAGACATGCGAATTGTTGGCAGATCCCGTGTTGGCACCATAAGGCTGCCTAGCCATGAAGCCGGCCACGATCCATTCGCCGTCGCCGCCGTCGCGGCCGTGGCGCTCCGCATTGTTCAGTGTCTCAGTAACAATGCTTTTAAGACGTCCTCTGCCGTGATCCGTCAGTTCCTTTGGCGATCCTAGTTCACCAAGCCATTCGTTTATTTTCTTCGTGATCTGATCGGCTCGAATCTCCAATGTCGTAGGCTCGATTGCGATCTTCCTGGATTTCGACGTGCCGGCCCGCCGGCGCTGCATCAGAGGCAAGGGCCAAACATCGTCCATTCGCATCCGGCCGAATGGTTTGATGTTGAGGAACTCTCTGAGCCCAACCGCCTCTAATACCTTCCGAGTTGGACCAAATACGGTGCCGCCTCCAGTCATCGGCGCCATACCCTCGACCATCATTCCGAAAACGAGAAACGGGGCGATATCGAGGACATGCTCGTCTTCGAAATTCACCTCGTAGTCGATTGCATTGCAATCGGCCTCCGCGATCTTGCGCAAAGTTCGGAACGTTTCCTCGGGATTATCAATGAACGAGAACTGCCTGCATTCGATCCTGACGCCGTGCTTTCTCCGGTTAAATCGTAACCAACGTGATTTCCTATTATCCAAAAGGGCGTCGAGAATGTCGTTCGGCTTTGGCTTGGCAAGAAGCATGGCTCTGCTATAGCGCCGTCGGAGGTGATGGCGGCGTTTAATCTCAAGATTTCGTGCGACTTTCTTTGCAGGCGTGCTCGACGAAGCACTCCCTTTGCGGGACCTTTTTGCTGTTGCCGATTTTAGTTTCTTGAATTCCACATCATCAAGGCGACGCAATTCATAGGCGGACCGCTTCGAAATACGACGTGGCCAAATGTGCTGGAAAAGAGTCTGCTTTTTAGCCAAATTTTGTCACCGGGTTTTGTCTTCAGTCTCATATTGGCGTGCTGTCTGCAACTCCAGAAGACATCGTGCACACGCACATGCTGAATGACCCAGCCAACTCTTACTTTTCTACCCGTAGCGCTGCCATTTGGTCGATAGATAGATGTCTCGGATTAAGTCTCTCGTATTTAGCATCAACCATGCGCACCTCATGCGGATACAACACATAGGCATAGGACAAGCCTTGCATCATCGCCATCAGTTCGTGGGAGTGCTCGGGATTGTCGGCAAGGCATTTCTGGACGGCAGCGTCCAGGATGGCCTGCCAGTTCTCGATATCCATGGCGACCGCATCGGACGCCTCACGCCGGAGCCGGGCGAAGACTGTCCGGACAGCAAGCTCGCGCATGCTCTGGCTGTAGTTCAGGCCGCGCCGATGGGCGTCTGAAACGAACCGTTCGAAATCGGCTTGGCCCGGTGTGCCTTCCAACAGGTCGAGGAGATCGGGAAGCTTGGCAAGCGCCATGCCACCAAGGCCAAGGATGACCGGGGAGAAGAAAAGGAGGTCAGACCATGCCATGAGGATGCCCTTTCATGTCGCTTCCATGTCGCGTCGAGTAGCGGCGAATGGATGAGAACCGTTGAGAATCAAGGCGAACGTGTCGCAACGTGTCGCGAGACAAAATCGAGACAAATGGAAATCCCGAGTGAGCTAAGCAACTGATTCTATTTGGAAAAGTGTTGGCTGGGGAACCTGGATTCGAACCAGGACTAACGGAGTCAGAGTCCGTGGGTCTACCGTTAACCTATTCCCCAGCAGGCGCTGTCGCGCTGGTGGGCCGCCGAAGCAGCCGCGCGTGCCTTGTAGCCGGCGCCGGAAAATAGTCAAGCCTAAGCTGCGTTTCAATCACAGCGTTTCATAGGGGCAATTACGCCCGGGTGGCGCGCCGCACCCAATGATCCTCAGCTCTCCGTCCGGCTGTATTGCGAATGTTCGAAGAACAGCACCACGCCGAGCGCGATCAGCAACGGGATGATCAGGTAGAACAGCCGGAACACCAGAAGTGCCGCCAGCACGCCGACCGGGTCCATATCAGACAGGCCGGCGAGGAACACGACCTCGAACACGCCGAGCCCGCCCGGCGCGTGCGAGATCTGCGCTACCGAGAACGACACCAGGAACACGCCGAGGATAGCGAAATAGCCGGGATTGCCGGCAACGGGCAGGGCAAAGAAGATGATCGCCGCTGCTGCCAGAAGCTCGATCGGGCCGATCAGCAATTGCCGCGCCACGATCGGCAGCGCCGGATAGTGCAGCTGGAAGCCGGCGATTTTCAGCGGCTTCAGATGCAGCCAACTGCCGAAGATGTAGGCGCCGACCAGGATCAGCAAAGCGATGCCGGCGGCGATCGCCAGGCCGTGGTGCGGGGCGCCGGAAAAGCGGTCGATGATTGCAGGCTCGAAAACCAGCACCAGGCCGCCGACCAGAATGCTGGAGAGCACGAAGGTGATCCAGCAGATCGCCACCAGAATGCCGACATCCTGGCCGGTCAGCCCCCTGGTGCCGTAGGCGCGGTAGCGGATCACGGCGCCCGAAAACACCGAGCCGCCGATATTGTGCGACAGCGCGTAGGTGGTGAAGGAGCAGAAGGTGACGAACAGCCACGACACTCGTCTGCCGATATGCAAGAGCGCGATGTGGTCATAGCCGGCGAGCGAGGCATAGGCGACCACCGAGCTCAGTGCCGCAAGCATCCAGCCGCGCGTCGGGATGGCGGATATGCCGTCCCAGACATCGTCGATCGAGATGCCGCGCAGTTCATGCCACAGCAACAACAGCGACCCGATGACCGCCGCGACACCGATGACCGGCCACAGATAGCGCTTCCAATTCGTGGCCCCCCAATTCATGGAGTTGTCGTCATGTGTTGCTGCCCATCGCCCAGGCGGGCGTTAAAACGTCCGCGATTCACCAATTCCCCCTCATTTCAGAAATGCCTCATTGAAGCCGGCTATTCAACCGGCAAGGGTGAGCAGCCGGTTCGCCAACGGCGAATTCGTCGTGCCAGTGGCAAGATGAAAGGCTAGCGAACGCCGGGACGCTGCAAAGCAGCGGGGATCTGGCAGGACGCAGCCGGCAAAATTTGAGTCCTTGCTCTTGGTGATCCGGTCCGGCGCTGCTACTCTGGCGGCAACTTAAAAGATTGAAGCGCCTGCTGCGTCCGGTTTTCCGGTTCGCGCGGCGCCGGAAGGAACTGAAGTGGAAGACCACGACACCGGCGCTGGCGCGCCGGAAGTGGGCGTGTCCAGGGCTTCGCCGCCATCAGGCGGGCCAAGCCCATCCGCCGGGCGGCCCCGCCAGGCGGGGCCCCAGTCCGGCAACGGACAGGCCGGCGACGCCCAGCATCAGCGCGGCAAGGCGAGAAAGCGGCGCAAGCGCCGGCGTGGGCGCAAGGTTTTTGCGCGCGACGACAGCCCTCTCGCAACGGCCGCGGCGGTCGGTGCGCCGGCCTCCGTCGGCCCGGCCGCTCCAGCGCCCGTGCCTTTGCCCTCGGCCCCACAACCCCGACCGGAACAGCCCATGCATCGGCCGCCGATGCAGGA
>NZ_JAMYQZ010000148.1:0-7936 GCF_040321145.1 Mesorhizobium sp. M0514 | reverse complement strand
GCTCCATCGAAAGATTGTCGCGGTCGCGCCATGCCGTCGGCGCCGGCACGGTCGGCATCACCCGCATCATCGGCGTAAAAGTTTCGGCCAGCGCATCGTCGCCGGTGATCGAGAGCGAACCCAGCGTGCCGCCATGATAGGAGGGGAAGCGTGTGATCACCTTCCAGCGGCTGGCCTGACCGGTGGCAACCGCCCACTGCCGCGCCAGCTTGATGCAGGATTCCGTCGCCTCCGAGCCGCCCGAGACGAAGAAGATACGGTCCATGCCTTCCGGCAGCTTGCCGGCAAGTTCCCGCGCAAGCTCCTCCGCCGACTCGTTCTCGAAATGCAGCCGATAGGCGAAGGTGGCGCGGTCCATCTGCCGCTTCATGGCATCCAGCACGTTGCGGTTGGAGTGACCGATATTGGCGACCATCGGCCCGCTCGATCCGTCGATGAAGCGGCGGCCGTCCTGCGTCCACATATAGATGCCTTCGGCGCGGTCGATCAGCGGCCGGTGCAGGCTGGAGAGGTAGAACAGATGCGACTGCGACCGCTCTTCGGTCTGGGGCAAGAGCTGCACATCCGGTTTCGACATGTAAGGACTTTCCGAGATAGAGTGCCGTTCCAGGCAGAAGTGATGATGCCGAAGCGCTCGGGACCGCCTTGCCAATATTGCATCGGAACCAACCACTTCGTTCTGGTCATTGACGAAGTTGAAGCGTGGATTTCTGGCTGCTCATCGTATCTTCGACTCACCCACCGACCTGAACCTAGAGAAGACCGGCGGTCCATTGAGCAGCGAGCTATCCCATTCGGGTGGTGACCTGCCGCAGCGTTCCGCACCTTCCCGTCGAACTCGCACATCTCCATTGCTCCGATAACGCCGACCGCTCTTGATCGCGGTCCACTCCGCGCAGGATATACGGACACGGCCTGTCAGTTTGCGAAATTCTAAAAACGATTCGTTGCAAGATACGAGACAATCTTCGAAAATATTTCTCATTATACGGATGTGTGAATTGGATGCAGCAAAAATTACCTGTTTTGAATAAACGTTAAAATAAGCTGCAAAAAATTTCAATATATATTGCTGACGAAGTCGACCAAAGATGAGCATATCTGAGTCAACGCGATGCCTCTCTTTCAAAGTAAAGCCGCGTGTCTGCTGGGGGGGGCGGAGAAAGCGCCTTACGCCTCACTTATCGACAATCCCGTCACTCGCACCGGACCGATGCGTGGACTGGGCGAGTCGCCAGAGTTACATCCTCCGCGCCGTCGCTTCGATCAAGGCGTCCATCGACGACGGGGCTAGCTTGAGCCCGGTCTCCAGCGCTACCACCGGGTCAAGTGGGGTCGGGTGAGCCGCCGGTCTCGACTTCTCTGGATACCGAATAGGCTTTCTTCGCACCATCCGAGAAAACACACCTCTTCTGTTGATGAATTGCGATCCAATTTTAATGAAAATAAAATAACGTAAACTTGGCTTAACATTTATAAAACGCATTTTTCGTTTTAATTTACTTGTTGATGCCGTTAGTCAGATGATATTCCTTAAACGATGGAGATTTGTCTATAACTCCAGGATTTAATCGTGAAAGGAAGTCCAACGTGTGCTGTGGAGGTGAGTGCCTGCGGATGGCTTGCGAGGAGTACGGGTTCTTCTAATTTGTTGAGCCCAGCACCCCCAATGCAACGCAAAAGCTACCCACGGCTTCCTGATGGTTCTTCATCTGGCTGATCCAACAAGAATCCCGCTAAATAAAGGCGTACCCATGTCTAGGAATATCGTGGCCAATATGGATGACAAACTTCGCGCCAAACGCGAAAGCTTTGACAAGATCCCGGTGGTTGACATCGGGCCACTTCTGGATGGCAGCAACGAGTATGGGGTGGCGAAGGTGATACGTTGGGCATTGTCGAACGCTGGGTTCATGTATGTAAAGAATCACGGTATTCCGCAGGATTTCGTGGACTCGGTCTTCGATGTTAGCCGTCGGTTCTTTGATCTGCCCCTGTCAAAGAAGATGGAATTGCATGTAAGCAAATCGGATGTAGCCTTCCGCGGCTATATCGAGCCGTTCGGAGAAAACACGGATCCGGGGAAGACGAGTGACCTCAAGGAGTGCTTTGACATCGGTCCTGAACGTTCCACGTTGGAAGGTCCGTTTTTTGGCCCCAACCAGTGGCCCTCAAATCTGGCGGAGTTTCGCGAACTGACATACGGGTACCATCAAAAAATGGTGGAGCTCGCGAAAAAACTCCTGCAGGGCATTGCGCTCAGTCTGGACCAGTCTGAAAGCTATTTCGAAAGTTTCATGCGACAACCGATGAGCATTCAGCGCCTGCTTCACTACCCGCCGCAGAGTGGTTATATTAGCGAAGAGGTTATCGGCATTGGCGCCCACACGGATTACGGCCATCTGACTATCCTGGCGCAGGACGACGTGGGTGGCCTTCAGGTCATGAACCGTGATGGCGATTGGGTCGAGGGCATTCCGATCCACGGCACATTCGTAATCAATATTGGCGATCTGATTCAGCGACTCACCAATGATGTCTACCTGGCGAACATGCACCGCGTGGTGAATACCTCGGGACGCGAGCGATACTCAATCCCTTTCTTTATCGACGCTGATTTCAATGCGATCATCGAACCATTGCCTTCATGTGTCACGGAGAGCAACCCGCTTCGCTACAACCGGGTGACGTGCGGAGAGTACAAATTTGCGCGTTTCGCAGCAAGTTACGCCCACCTGACCAAAGCGTGACAAGTAAGCGATGTTCCGATGGCACTTTTCGGGGATCGGTGTGAAGGACGATGTCGGAAGGCTTCGACTGTGACGATTTCAGAGCTTACGCTTAAGTCGAACGATTTGGAGCCGGTCCGAGGTATTCACGGGCTCCGGCCGGCGACGCGAATGGCCTTCAGAGGAGAAGGCGCGGATCGTTGCGGAGAGCTACGAGGCTGGCGAGACTGTTTGTGCTCTAGCTCGCCGATATGCGCTTTCCTCCCAGCAACTGTATGCTTGGCGCCGAGCTGCGGCTATTCTTGCTCATTGATAAAGCGGATACCTCGGCCGATATCAGATGGTCGAGACCACCACGACGTCAAAGGACTCTTTTCAGCACATCCTTGAGCTGAACGGTTTCAAAGGAAACTCCGTTGCGTGCCAGGCACACGCCGCCCTTTGACGACGCCAAGCTCCATTGGAACAGAGTTTCGCCTTCCAAATAATTTGCGGCGCGGGAAGGGTAAACAAAAGCCATAGTGGCTGCCAGATTGTAGCACGGAGTAATTATAACAAGTCTTTGACGCGCTCGCCCGGCCGGGATCAGCAAGGGCGCAACGACATCGGTGGCCCCGAGCTCGACGATCTGGCGGTACGCCCGTAGCCGGTCGGCCCGGCCTCGTAGCAGAAATGAAGGTGAGCATGATTTTTCTCCTGCTTGCACACGACGCGCTCCACGCCGCCGGCGTCGCCTCGATCTCGCCGAAATACCGGACCCCTCCACCGCGCCCGCCCTCGGCAATCGCGACAGCATGCTTGGCTTTCGACACATCGACACGCACGCGTAAAAAACGTTATCTTGCTCCATGGCCCGTCCTTCACTTGGGGCTCGGCTCGGCAGTCCCGAGCAACCCTCGGTTGCTTAACAGCTGAAAGACTAAGGGCGGGCCGCCGCTCAGACCACAGTGATAACATCTAGCCAAGGGGAACGATTGCAGTTTAAGCACACATGCCAACCGATTCGGGTCGGAGATGACGTCCTGCAAGCTTCAGAAATTTGCTCGCACCGGCGCATCTCGCGCGATGATCAACTGACAGCCTAGAAGTCAGCATCATTGCAACCGCCATCTTGCCGACACGATCTACCGCGCCGCACGGCGCAGCGCTGCCTACGGTCAGAATAGCGCATCGTCGTGCGTTCATGACGGGTCGGCTGCGATAGCCGCACTTTCCGGTACGACGATTCTCGTCAACATACCATTCGCTCTACAGCGAGATTGACCGCACCGCTGAGATGATTTACTCGACCTCATTGACTACTCGGATTTCAACCAGCAACTATTGTGGCTCTCGATAGGCATTCGATAAGATGGTTCCATTCTGTCGGAGTCCTTGAGGATGTCAGAGCAGCCGCCGTACGGCGGCGATGATGTGATCCGTCGTCGGGAAGAAATCCTTCTCGAGGGCAGGACTGAATGGGACGTGAATATCTGGAGCGCTGAGGCGCAGGATCGGGCGCTTCAATAGATCGAAAGCCTCCTCCGCCATCACAGCGGCGATTTCAGTTCCCACGTTGCAAACGCGGTGCGCGTTCTCAACGATTACTAGCCTTCCGGTCTTCGCGACTGATTTTTTGAACGCCTCATGGTCAAGTGGCTTTAAGGTACGCGGGTCGATCACTTCGACCGAAATGCCTTCCCTGGCGAGCGCGTCGACAGCTTCCATCGCCTGTCGAATGGCACCGGCAATAGCGACAAGCGTTACGTCTTTTCCCTTGCGCTTCACATCCGCTTTGCCAATAGGAACCAGCAGTTCCGGATCTGTGGGCACGTCGCCCTTCAGCGGCCACAGGCCGGTGTCTTCGAAGACTAACACAGGATCGCCGTCGCGAATGGCCGATTTCATAAGTCCCTTGATATCGGCGGCGCTGGTAGGGCTGATGATCTTGAGGCCTGGCACGTTCATAAAGAACGGATAAGGCCGGTCGGCATGCTGCGCCGCCACGGACCCCACGGAGTACATATAGCAACGAAACACAACGGGAATATCGATTTGGCCTCCAGTCATATACCGCAATTTCGAGGCCTGATTGATGATCTGATCCGAGGCGAGGTAGACGAAGCTGGCAGTTGAGAGGTCTACGATTGGCCGCAATCCGTTGATTGCTGCCCCGACTGCGAGGCCGGTGAAACCGCCTTCTGAAATTGGCGTTTTCCAAATACGATTCTTGCCGAACCGCTCAATGAGTTTGGCGCCGCCATAGATCGAAATGTCCTCTCCCATCAGGACGACGCGCTCATCACGATCCATTTCCTCGATGTGCGCCTGTACGAGAGCCTCAATATAAGTCATCTGAATATGGGCGCCGGGCGTCGGGGCAAGCTTGTGGGCATCAGTTTCCATGTCGATCAATTCGGGTCGAGCCCGCCACGAAACTGTGATGGCCCGCAATGGGGGAGTTGAACATATAGTCAGGCAGTGTTTTGAGCCGAGGTAGCGGGCTGTTTAAACCAAATTGTAGAGCCTGCTTGACAGATTCTACGACTTCGTCCTCGATTGCTCTCAAATTCTTTTCAGTTATGCCTTCCTCGAGGAGAACAGTGCGATACAAATAAATCGGATCGCGATCGCGTTTGTAGGTCTCGATTTCTCTAACCGATCGATAAGGCTCCCCCGGGATTACCAAACCGAACATGTGCTCGTCGAACCGATAGGTGTTGGCTACTATCAGAGTAGGCCCCTCGCCCGCGCGTGCTCGCGTGACAGCCTGTGCCGCAGCTTCATAGACGGCGCCTACACTCTGCCCGTCAACCGTTACCCCTGGCATGCCGTACCCCGCTGCCCGCAGCGCGATGTCAGGCTGCCCGTGGCTTTGCGCCACCGAGGTAGTGATCGCATAGCCGTTGTTCTCGCAAAGATAGATGACCGGAAGCTTCCACAGCGACGCCATGTTGAGACTTTCATGAAAGGTGCCTTGGTTCACCGCTCCATCGCCGAAGAAGCAAAGGGTAACCTGATCGACGCCCCGCACCATGGCGCTGAACGCGCAGCCGGTGGCAAGAGGAATGCCCCCTCCGACGATACCTGATTCGCTGATGATCCCGATCGAATTGTCTGCAAAGTGCATCGAACCGCCGCGCCCCTTGCAAATGCCGCCCTCCTTCCCCATGAGTTCAGCCATGAGTGCGTCCAGATGCGCACCCTTCCCGATCGGATGACCGTGCGAACGATGCGTTCCGGTCACGCCGTCATCGTCCCGAAGCGCGAGACATGCCCCAACGATAGCGGCTTCCTGACCCACGCTCGAGTGGAACCAACCAGGGATCTTGTCACCTTTCATCAGGCGCATACCCTCTTCTTCGAATTGACGGATGCGAAGCATCCGCCGATAAGCCTCTGATCTTCGATCACCGCTTAATTGCATGACCCAATCGTTGCTCCAATTTGAAGAAAAAAGATGCCCACCTTTGCCTCAAAGCGCGGCATGTGCGCGCATCAGCCAGATCGACGCGAACGCATCGACATGCGAGAACGACCGCCGCGTTCATGCTCGTGAGGACATCGCAGGTCTTGGAGAAAATGCTGGCCAGCTTGGCGTAAAGGTCTTTGCCTGGGGCGATAAGCGCGACGTCAGCTCCAATTATCACAAACAGGGGAACGCCAAGCTCGTCTTCAATGACTTTGATCTGCTGACGGATCTCTATCGCGGTTAGGTTTAACTCGGAAGCCGCAAGCTTGAACGAGAGATGGCGTGCCGGTGCCTCGAATACCTCTAGGGCACTCAGGAACGGGAGACCATAATAGCGATGATCCATTGAACATTCCAATCAGATCGGCAGTTGCGAACCGAACGATGGGGGTATCCAACGTCGTCTGCCGCCCATGCCGCCGGTCTACACGCAGTAAAGTTGAGAGGCTGATGGCCCGCGACTGGCCTACGTTACTTCATCGCGACGGTTGGCTGTGACCGAGCAAGTTGCGTGCCGACTGCCCCACCGTTCTGGATTGCGCTACTCGTCCACACCAACAGGCCGGCGGGCCGACCGTTTCGTTTGGCTTCCGACATTCTTGTCCAGCTTCAGACAAGCGTGCATATCGTGGAGTTGACAGGTGGAATCCGGTCACCGTAAGCCTGGTTACTTGGGTTTTATCCGCAGCCGTTTCCTTGCCGAGGTGGTCAGCACGGGTGGTCGGCCACGAAACGCTGGGGCCATAGGGCGCAAGCAAGCCAATTCTTGCCCCAGGTCGGGCGGACAGGGTTCAAAATGCCCGATATCAGGACGGCCAAGGAAAGAAGTTTGTCCGTTACGCCTTTCATCCGCGTGCGGGAGAGGTCTTCGTCACGGATCGCAGGCGTTACTGGGTTGAGCCTGCTTATGGGCGATGGCAGTCTAACGCGGATTCCGATCAGTACGACGCGAGATCAGATCGCCCTGACGATGGCGATCCGCGAGGCGCCTCGGCCACCTGGCGGCCGCCAACTTCCGGCGTGTTCCTGGATTGAAAGGTAGGCGATCCTGCCGGGGCGCAGGGCGAAAATAAACGCCCTGCCGCACAGCGCTTAGGTCGTGTGGACTCTTGGGATTCCCAAGGCTGAGCAAATCAGATTGAACTAAACCGCTGCCGCGGTAGCTGATGCCGGTTCTGGCCTGAGGAGGTCCCTGTCTGAGAAGATTTGGTGTCGAGCCAACCTTCCAGACAGGAGAACCCCAGATGGCCCAGATAAGCCCTCTGCGTCAGCGGATGATTGAAGATCTGACGATCTGAAGAAATGCGCGCCTATCAGGCCCACTTGGTGGGCCGAAGGGTCTCGTGGGGCGCGTTGAACCAGACCGTTTGCGCCTTGCGTTTCTTCTACGGCGTGACGCTTGGTCGATCTGATCTGCCTGAGCGGATCGCTTACGCCAGGACGCCGCGCAAGTTACCGATCGTGCTGAGCGCCGATGAGGTGGTCGGGTTTCTGCAGGCCGTGAAGGGGACGAGGAACCGGGTCGCTCTGATGACCACCTATGCGGTGGGCTTACGCGCCGCGGAGGCGGCGCGTCTGCAGGTGACGGACATCGATAGCAGCCGGATGATCATTCGCATCGAGCAGGGCAAGGGCGGCAAGGACCGCTATGTGATGCTGTCGCCGCAGCTGCTGGAGATTTTGGGTAGTGTGCTGAGAGTTCTGCAAATTCGCTGAGAGAGGGCGGTCATGGCAGGCTGGTGATGTTCAACGTCAC
>NZ_JAMYQZ010000147.1:0-7952 GCF_040321145.1 Mesorhizobium sp. M0514 | reverse complement strand
CTTTATTTGGGATGGGATATGCGAGTAGCCGAACAAGGCAAGCCGGTCGGGGCGCATGGCGACCGCTGCCCTCGCCGTCTCGACCCACGACACCACCGCG
The DNA here is from genome assembly GCF_040321145.1 of Mesorhizobium sp. M0514. Classification (NCBI taxonomy): domain Bacteria; kingdom Pseudomonadati; phylum Pseudomonadota; class Alphaproteobacteria; order Hyphomicrobiales; family Phyllobacteriaceae; genus Mesorhizobium; species Mesorhizobium sp. M0514. The sequence goes on along the minus strand of NZ_JAMYQZ010000147.1, from coordinate 7,852 downwards.
GCAGGCGTCCCATGGTGATAACAAACCACCTTGCCGCTGAGCTCGCCTGTGTCTTTGCGTTATGCCAGTCCGTTCCGCTTAGATGTCTTGGCTGTTCCCGACGAGACCTCACGCGCACCGTTTTTATTCCCACCATCCCCCCGTCAGCTCCGCCTGGGAAATTCTGCCAGCTTGCCGGATCCGACGAGATAATGCAGCGCTGGGACGGACTTTGCTCGCCAGCTAGCGACCGTGGTGATCTCTGCCAAAAGGGCGAGGCCATGAACGCGATCGGCGCTAACGGTGGCGGTTTGTATAAGCCTTGGGGTGGGAACTGGGCCTTCTATGCTGGCGCCACATACAAGCTCAACGAGACAACTTCGTTCTACCTTCGGCTCTCTCCCGGTGACCAGCTCTCAGTAGCGTCGCGGCAAACGTTGCCTATTGGCTTCTTTTCGATTTCACAGCTACGGCCACTCCAAACTCAGCAGTCGGCAAGATGGAAGGCTCCAACGGGAACTGCCCAATGCGAACAAGAAGAGCAGTGTCGGCAGTAATCCTGCGCCTCGAACGCTCATCCTAACGCCGTGAAGCGTTGAGCTCCGAGGTTGAGCAGACCAAGCCCGCAACACGCTCCAAGAGAACGGCGCATAGAAGCCATACGAGATTGCAGCCTAGCCTCGGGGCCGGACGTTGTTTCATATCAGACCGGTGGGGATGAAGCCTGCCATCCAGCACCCGGTCAGTTTCAGGTCAAACTTGAACTCCCAGTCGGGTCAGAACGCGATCAACTGGCAGTCCGGGCACTTAAAAATGACAAATGGATCGCCTGCTTTTGGGCCATCCATGGGGAATTCGGGCGCGAGAGAACAAGCTCACACACATAAGCGAAGCTCCAGGCGAATGTTGCGCTGGCCGAGGCAGAACCATGTTTAAAGCTGCCTGTTTTCCACCTCGAACCTGTCTGAGTCCGGCCGATCGTCATGGATCGGCCAAAGCATCGGCCAGATTGCTCCCTCAATTACGGTTTGTGCATAGTTGTCAGTGCGATAGGCCTGCCGAACATCGGCCGTGATCATCATCGGCAGCATCGATTTGTGTCCAAGCCTGGCAGCGGTGGCAGTGCCGATGCGGCCCTCGTCCAGCAGCAACCGCAACGCCCCCAGTCGCCGCCCTCCGGCGACGACTTCGAACTTGGCTCCCTTCGGCGCCTTGCGGGTCACAAGGTTATGGATGAGGCCATGGGCCTCGATCGTGGCGGCCAGTTCGGCCCTACCTGCGAGCGGGATAGTGATTTCAGCGGTATTCATCGACTTGCTCGTTGTTGATTTCAGGGATTGACCTGAATTGTTCAGGTCCCCTGAACCCCTGCCTCGCGGCGAGTAGCGGGGAGCGAGGGGGGCAAGTCCCGGGGGCGGAGGGGTCTCCCCGGTCTGCACCTAGCGAAGCGGAGGAAGATGGGGGAACCCGCCCGCGGCGGCTTGCTGGGGAGAGAGGGCCGCGCGCCTCTCTTCCCGCTACATAGGAAAGGTGCCGCTAGGCACATCCATGTCGGCGCAGCCGTGCCGCGAAGCGGCCCAAGAGAGAAGAGCGTACAAAACGGAAGCACCGAAATGCACGCCAGCGGGACCAAGTCAGATCGGTGCAGGAGAAAGACCGTGGCCCTGAGACCGGCTCAACAGGGCGGCCGTAGGAGCATCAGCAACGCGCCGCCGTCAGGCGGGATGCGGAACGGACGGCCCCCGGCGAAGGGCGCCGTTCTCTTTGAGCTGCGACCCTGGTGAGCGCCTTCGTGCCTAAAGCTGTGCCGTCGGGCTAAGCTTCAGCTTAAGATCGTTCTGAAAAGTCGAACATGGTTCGTCGAGGTAACCCTTGAGGGAAGGATCCTTGTCGGGTTCCCTGTTTTTCGACAAAATCGCCCTGCAGAATTTATATTGCGATTTGGCGGCATCGCACTGCTGGGTGTCCGCCTTATAGCAAGCGTGGACCAAAACGGCTCCCACGTAATCATGCTCGACGTTGTTGGAAGAAAGGTGGGTCTGAATGTCTTGGAGAATGGCAACTCCATGGGACATCCCATCTGCTCCGGAGTAGGTCATTACGAGTTGACCGGGTCGTTCAAAGCCGCTTACCGAGCCGCTCCCTGCAACGTTCTCGTAGGTGCCAGACAAATCCGGGGCCGACGTGAATGTCACCTTGAAGGGGTGCCCCAGGCCGACGGGGGTGACATCCGTAAAGTCGGGACCGTAGTACACCGAGAGATACCACTCGCCCTCTGTAAGAGCGTTGGGGGCTTTCCCGAGCCCAAGGCGCTGCATGCTCTTGTCGATGACAGTCCGAACGACGTTGGACGTGCCCTGCTGGATGCCTTCGCCGAAGCCGGTCCAGATGAAGGCGCCTACGGCCAACACAGCCATACCCAGCAGGCCGAACCTCGCACCTGTTGACTTCGTTTCACGCCCTGGCTCGATTTCCGGCTGGTCCTGCATCCGCCCCTCGCAACGCTCGTCGGGAACAACTTGGGACCCGATTAAGGGCTCCAAGGGATCGGTCAGCAGGCTTCCAGATGAACTTTCTTCTTCATGTGCATTCCTCCTCGACTCAAGGGCACTTGCCGTGCCGAGCCGAACACACGCAGTATGGAGATGATAACCCGATTGCGGCTTTCAAGTGTCCTCGCATCCCCCGAGGGCGCCACCTGATCTCTCGGGCAACCTTGTTCGGCGCCGCAGTTATTGAGGCGGTCGGCTTGGAAGCAGTTCCTTATGGCCCTCATGCATAAACCAGAGCACCCGTTTGAGATGACTGCGAAGGGCCTTACGGGCGCGGATTGGCTCTTTGACCGGATCGATACCCAGTACATCCAGCGCCATCTCCTCTTCGCTGGCACTGTCGGCGCAAGCGTCCATGAGCTTCAAATAGAGCTCGAAATGCTTGTCATCATATGCGGTTAGGCTTTCCGACCAGGGGACTTCCGTTGCAATGGTTGGATCAGGCGTTGGGCGCGATCTGCTTTTCATCCATGTCTCGCTTTGGCGATGAACCATGCCCCGTTCCGATTCAGAATATCTCCATCTAGCGCACTTTCAACAGTTCTCGGCCTTCTTTCGGACAGTGCCCAATCGTTGCATATGGTCGTGGGTTCCAAATTGGCACGCGGCTGCTCGCGACCAATACATCCTCAACTTGGCGAGGCCATGTAACGCCCGGCTGAACCAGAATGGCGCGGCTAACGCATCGCCGATTGGATCGAACCTCTTATTTTAGCTTCGCGATAATCTTGTCTGGATGCTTGCAAGCGTCCATCATGCCGCCGTACATACGCTTAAGGATCTCGCCCATCACCGTACGAGCAGCAAACATTTCCAAACTCGATCTTGCAACTTGAGGGTTTGCGTTACTGCATAGCTGCATTGCACAAAGTGTGTTTGCGCATTGCACAACTTTTAGCCATTAAGCTTACAGCTGATGCACGCGATGGTTTGCTCCCATTCCATCGTATCAGCTGTCCCCCTCTGAAGGTTTTGACTTTACATACCTCGGTTTTCCGATGGCCCTTTTTTTGGCAGTCGCCACGTCGCTAGTTGGAACGCGGCTCGATCGCCGGTTCAGCCATCAGGCTTTGGAACCCGTTCTGCCCGGCCGACCCCTCCCGACAACAGTCTGACCTTCGCCAGCCTTCTACGGGCAAGCATTCGCGCCAAAAGTTCAAAGCCGCGTCCGTAACATTCGACGATGAAAGCCAATGTCATCAGGTCAAGCAGAAACTCGTCGATCGCATGTGTGAGCGCATCAGACTTTTGTCCGAACTGAAGGAGCAGGGCGCGCGCGTCTTCGATCGCGGCCTGGCAATCGTCTGCATCTATCAGGGAACTGATCCTGTCAAAGATCTGCAAGCGTCCTCACTTTTCGGAAGCCACACTCAGCATCGGAACAGGGTAACGTTTCGCGAAAAATCGCTCGGCAGCGCGTCGAACGAGCATGATGCCTCAAATGACATATGAATTCCGGCTCACCAACATGTCGTCGAAGGCGAGTGAGCCGGCCCATGTCTGCGTCTCGGCCGCCAGACCACTGGTCAGGAGGAACTGTGGCCACATTGGTCGGAGACAAATGGGTCCATCTATTCTTCCAGCCGCCACGGTTCAGCCTAGATTACATGGAAAGCGACAATAACGGAAAGCAAAGGATCGAAAAATGAGTAGGGTGGCTGGATCAAACGAAGATTTGGCTGCACCAACGACGTTTGGGCCACTTCTGCAGCCCACTTTTCGCTCGATCTGGCTCGCCACGCAGGTTTCAAGCCTCGGCTGGTTGATGCAGACTGTCGCCATCAGCTGGCTGATGGCAACGATCTCGACTTCCGATCTGATGGTTGCGTTGGTTCAGGCTTCATCGAACCTGCCCGCCTTCGTCTTGTCTGTCTTCGCCGGGGCTCTCGCTGACAATTTCAGCCGGCGCCGGGTCATGTTCGCCGGTCGGTGCCTTATGGTGACTGCCTCCGCGATGCTGACCGCATCGGTGGCGCTGGGCTTTGTCAGTCCGTGGATGATCCTCGGCTTCTGCTTCTTGATCGCAAGCGGCGGTGCTCTCAATGATCCGGCCTGGCAAGCGTCGGTTGGCGATATTGTGGATCGACGAGATGTTCCCGCTGCCGTCACCCTGCTTTCTGTTGGATTCAATACCGTCCGGACTGTGGGCCCGGCGCTCGGCGGCATTGTAGTTGCCTCGTTTGGCCTTATGGCGGCATTCGCGGTGACCACGCTCACTTATTTCGTACCCTTGGCCACTATTTGGCGCTGCAAGTGGAAGGTTCGTTCTTCCCCTCTTCCACGCGAGTCGATGAGGACGGCGATCTATGACGGGCTGCGCTTCACGGCGATGTCATCGGAAATCAAGGCCGCGATCGCGCGCGGAACCCTCTTTGGCTTGGCGAGCATCGCCATACTCGCGCTGCTGCCGGTGGTTGTCCGCGATCAGCTGGGAGGAGGCCCGCTCGCCTATGGCGCGCTCATGGCCGGCTTCGGGACCGGAGCCGTTTTCGCTGGCCTGTCCAACAGCCTGTTCAGACGGAGCTTGTCGCAGGAGCGGCTGATGAGGCTCTCCTGCGTCGCCTGCGCGGCGTGCTCACTTTCCCTGGCACTGACAACTTCGATCGGGGTGGCGGCAATTGCACTCGCTTTGGGCGGCGCGGGCTGGGTCACCGCCTGGTCAGGGGTCGGTGTGAGCGTGCAGCTGGCAAGCCCGCGCTGGGTCGTGGGGCGCACCATCTCGATCTACTATGCTTTGATAGATGGTGGCATCGCGCTCGGCAGCTGGGTGTGGGGCACGGTGGCCGAAAACCATTCGCTGGCCCTGGCGCTGCAGGGTTCCGCTGCCTCCCTGATGTTCGTCGCTGCAGCCGGCGTTCTGTTTCCTCTTCGCGAGCGCCGCGACTCAGAGCCCGATCCTCTGGAGGAATTCGATGCCCCGGCTGTCGCTCTCAATCTGGAGCCGAGAAGCGGCCCGATCGTGGTCAAGGTCGAATATCTGATAGCCGAGAGAAATCTCGAGGCTTTCCTCGACCTCATGCGGCAGCGGCGTCATGTACACAGCCGGGTCGGTGCTCGGAATTGGACGCTCCAGCGGAACTTGCAGAAGCCTATGCATTGGACGGAAACGTTCCGCACGCCGACCTGGACGGACTACCTTCGCCTCAATCATCGTCTGACGGAAGTGGACAAGGAACTGGACGAGCGTGTCTTCCAGTTGCACGCGGGAGAGGAAGCGCCTCAGATGACACTTTCCATCGAGCGACCGACAAGCTCGGCCCGCAAGCCCGAGCACTCAGCTTTTCGCCATCCCCGTCATTGAAGCCCGGCCGGCACAGAAAACGCGATTCTTGTCTATCGCGCTCAAACCGGTGCGGGAGACGGACAATCCACCAAAATTCGATGATGGGTGGCAGAGAAGAACCCCAGGCTTGGAGAGTGCGACCGATCGGTCCCCACTGTGAAGCGGAGCCTGGGGCTACAGCGGCACGCGACTATTGCCGCGTGTCACCTTTTGAATTTAAAGTCTTCCTCAGTCCGCCTCGCTGATCCGGGCCAACGCTATCTTGAGGTTGGCATTTTGTCCCGCCAGCTCGCTGAGACGATCACGTTCGGCGGCGACCACATCCGGACTGGCGTTGGCAACGATGCACCCGCGCGGAGCGTGCTGTTGCTGGAAACAGGAAGGCATGATCGGCCAAAGCCGGGAGAGGTGCCGCCGGCAGTAGCGAATGGGCTGCTGCGTCAGCTTGGTGTCTGGACGCCGTTCGCCGAGGCCGGCTTCGTTGAAAATCGTGCGCTTCTTCCGGTGTGGGCCAATGAAGTTCCCAGCGAGCGGCACGGCATGTTTTCCGCTCAAGGTGCCGGCTGGCAGCTCGACCGGACGCGATTCGACCGGCTGATGGTGCAGGCGGCCAAGGCGGCAGGTGTGGACACGCGGTTTGGCTCGGCCGTGGGCTCGGCAGTGCGCGACGATGAAGGCTGGCTGCTCAAGCTGGCCGATGAAGCTATCGTTGCCCGCGCCGTGGTTTGGGCGACCGGTCGCAGTTGGAGGCTGGCGCGATGTTTCGGCGCCAAGCTCACCATGCACGGACATCTTGCCGCCTACACACGCTTTTTCGACCGCGCACCGGGCGATTGCAGCATGGTCGTCGAGGCGCGTCCCGAAGGCTGGTGGTACAGCGCCGACTTGCGCGTGCCTCACCGATCCGGATCTGGGCAGCGAACTGCGCAAAGCCGGACATTGGTACCGCGCTTTAGCCGCAACGCAGTCCATCGCGCCGCTCGTGCCGCCCAACGCAATCGAGACCGCCAGCATGATCAAGGCGGCGGGAACCGCAACGATCGATCCCGCCGCCGGTGACCGCTGGGTCGCGGCGGGCGACTGCCTGTTCTGTGCCGATCCACTGTCATCACGCGGGATCGTGCATGCACTCCGCTCAGGGATCCTGGCGGCCTACGGGGCATCGGACATGCTGGACGGGCGTGGCGATTCGCCTGCGCCCGCTATGCAAAATCGCCACACGCGGCTTTGCCGATTAGCTCCCGGCGCTGGCTGCCCACTATGCAGCCGCCGCGCGATGGGACACGCCTTTCTCGCAGCGGCGGCGCAGCCATGTCTTCCACGCGTCTAGCATCGAAGGAGGGAGGTCAGAGGTGGTCTCGGGACGGGGTGCTCGGCATTTATGAACCGACCGAGCGCCAGCGAGTGGTCGTCGGCGGGCTCGATGGCGGCATCAGGTCAGGGAACTCGGCCTCCATGATCATCTCCGATTTAATTCAAATTTGTCTGTATATATTGACGATTGCACTACCTTCACCTCGTAGACGGCAATGCGGGCGGGTAGAGAGGGTTCTATGATATGACAAGCGATTTTTCCGCCGCCCGAGTGCATTTAGATCGAGCGTATGACTACCTTTGTGGGGATGACCCGATGAGTCAAAGGGGCCGCGAAGCCTTGGACCTGCTAATTGAGGCCGTTGCCGTCGAAGAGTTCAAGCAGCCACGCCAAAGCGCTGAGGTGCTAAGGTTTCCGATCGGGCGCCGCTGCTGAGGTAATCTCCACGGCCGCCATGTAGCCTCGCGGGTGAGGCGCTCACGGCAGGGACTCGCCGCCCCGTGAGGGCCGGGAACGAACGCATTGGCAAACGGAAAGCCCACTTGCCAGACCAGCGCCCGGCCGGCGTGGCAAGTAGGCCGGCGGTTCCAAGCGGAGACATTGATGCCGGACTATGTCGTGCTTTGCATCGCATTAAGCTGCTGCGGGATATACGTAAGGCCATCGCTAAAAGCATCGAATGCGGCAGCGACAGCGCGAATCCCAAAGCGATGCTCCCGCCGT
>NZ_JAMYQZ010000146.1:0-8023 GCF_040321145.1 Mesorhizobium sp. M0514 | reverse complement strand
CCGATGTCCGAGGCAAAGGCCTGCTCACCGGCGCCGAGATGGTTGCCGATCCCGACACGCTGCGGCCGATCGAACAGGGCAAGAAAGCCACGCAGCGCCTGCTCGACCTCGCCTACGAGCGCGGGCTGATCATCTACGGCCGCAGGGTCAAGGGCGGCATCGACGGCGACAATTTCATGGTCGCGCCGCCGATGATCGTCACCAGGGAGCAGGTCGGCGAGATCGTCTCCATTATCGGCGACTCGCTGGAGGTTTTGGCCTCCGAGTTCGACCTGCCGGTCGAAGGCCAGGGGTAACAGAATGGGCCTGAGAAAAGTCATCATCACCTGCGCCGTCACCGGTTCGGTGCACACGCCGTCAATGTCGCCCTATCTGCCGGTGACGCCGGACCAGATCGCCACCGACGCGATCGCCGCGGCAGAAGCAGGTGCTTCCATCCTGCATCTTCATGCCCGCGACCCAAAGGACGGTCGCCCGACTGCCGATCCGGACGTGTACATGAAGTTCCTGCCGCGCATCAAGCAGGCAACCGACGCGGTGATCAACATCACCACCGGCGGCTCGTCGCTGATGACGCTTGACCAGCGGCTGGCAGCACCGTTGCGGGCCGAGCCCGAAATGTGCTCGCTCAACATGGGTTCGATGAATTTCGCGCTGTTCCCGATGCTCGACAAGCCAAGGGAGTGGCAGCACGAGTGGGAGCCGAAGCTGCTTGAAGCCACGCGCGACACCATTTTCAAGAACACTTTCGCGGACCTGGAGGGCGTTCTCGAAAGGCTCGGCAAGGGCTGCGGCACGTGCTTCGAATTCGAATGCTATGATGTTGGCCATCTCTATTCGCAGGCGCATTTGCGCGATCGCGGTCTGGTGCGGCGCCACTTTTTCTCCAGTTCGCGCTCGGCATTCTGGGGAGCATCGGCGCCGATCCCGACAATCTTATCCGCATCAAGCGCATCGCCGACAAATTGTTCGGCGATAGCTACCAGAGGCGATGGTTCCGAGATGCTAGCGTTCCATGGCTTCCCCCTATGTCCTGTCGGGCATCCCATTGGACAAGACGGGCCATCTTGATGGCCTTCGCCAAACTCAAAAGTGGCAGGAGGAGAGCCGGCGCCTTAACTCCCGATCTCGGGGGAGATGTCGGGCAGGACAGAGGGGCGCGCCTCGGGCGCCATACTCTCAATGAGCACAGCCGCGCAAACCGGAACTCTACGCCCCGGCCGGACCAACGAGGTCGGGACCATTCATGCCGCGCTGCTGCGCCTCGGCACCCATATCGGCGTCCATCAGGAAATCAAATCGACGCCAGAAGATCTGCGCCGCTATGGCTTCGGCGACAAACCGGCCTTCTCGACTTTTATCGCCGAGGTCGATGGCGAGTTTGCCGGCCTGTGCCTGCACACTCCGATCTTCTCGACCTGGATGGGCCGCCCGGGCGTTTATGCGCAGGATCTCTACGTCGAGGACCGCTTTCGCGGTCGGCGGATTGGCGAAAAACTCCTGCGGCGCTTGTCCAGGGAATGCCGAGTTGCGGGCGGTGCCTATCTGAGGCTGTCCGTCGACACCGACAATGAAACCGCCAAGGCCTTTTATGAAAGGCTTGGCATCGCTTGGTCGAACTACGAACAGGTGCAAAAAATCATCCGCAAGGCCTTCTTCGCCTTTGCCGATGAGCCAGAGGAGTGACGATGAAAGCCTACTACGCCAATGAACAAAAACGCCACGAGCCCAAGGCCTACCTCTCCAGCGGCACACCCTGGCCCCACCCTGAAAAACCGGAACGGGTCGAGCGATTATTAGCCGGCGCATCATCAGCCGGTTTGACCGTTGAACGGCCCAAGGATCATGGCCTTGGCCCGATCACCGGCGTGCACACACCCGAATATCTTGACTTCCTCGAGCACATTTTCGCGCGATGGCAGCGCATCGAAGGCGCCTCGGCAGAAGTTGTCCCGAATATCCATCCGATCACCCGCAACGGCTCCTACTCTGGTTCGCCGGTCGGCCAGGCCGGCTATCATATGGCCGACACCGTGTGCCCGATCTCGACCGAGACCTGGAACAGCGCGCTCTGGAGCGCCTGGAGCGCAGTCGAAGCCGCCGAAGACGTGAAAGCGGGGGCGCCTTCGGCCTACGCACTTTGCAGACCGCCCGGCCACCATGCCTTCGCCGACATCGCTGGCGGCTTCTGCTTCATCAACAATTCGGCGGTCGCAGCGCAGGCGCTGCGAAGGAGTGCTGCGCGCGTCGCGATCCTCGACGTCGACCTACATCACGGCAACGGCACGCAAGGCATCTTCTACGCAAGGCCCGACGTGCTCACCGTCTCGCTGCATGCCGATCCGGTGTGCTTCTATCCCTTTTTCTGGGGCTACGCCGGCGAGCGCGGCGAAGGCGCCGGCCTCGGCTACAACCTCAACCTGCCGCTGCCACACAAATCGGGCGACGCGTCATTTCTGGAAGCGCTCGCAATTGCCCTCCGGCGCATTCGCGCATTCGCGCCCGAAGCGCTGGTAGTGGCGCTCGGTCTCGACGGCTTTGAGGGCGATCCGTTCGGCGGCCTGTCGGTGACGACGCTTGGCTTCTCGCGCATCGGAGAGGCGATAGCCGGGCTCGACCTGCCGACGGTCATCGTCCAGGAAGGCGGCTATCTTTGCGATGCGCTCGGTGACAACCTCACCGCCTTCCTGACCGGCTTCGGCGATAGGAGAGGCCCTTGATGAGCGGCTCGACACCAACGGTATCGAAGCGCCGGCCCGGCAACAGGACAAAGCACACGAGATTGCCAAGGGCATCGCTGAGCGCCAGATTTTGGTGGTCATGCCGCCCTTCGAAAGCCGTCAAGGCCAACAGGACGATCGAGCCGATCGCGCTGGCCTTGGAGGCGAGACCCGACGGGTTCTCGCTGGCCGTGGCTGTGGGCGCGCGACATCGAGGGGCACGTCATCCATTCGACCAGCGTTGCGGTTATCGCCTGAGCATCGCCATGCGAGACCGACCGGTTGGACACGGCGATGTGTTCCTGGGCTGGCTGCGAAGCGAGCGCGGGCATTGCCGTTGCGATCCTCACGCTCAAGGAAGAAGATGCCAGACGTCCAAGCCGTGAGCTGGAAAGTCTGGGTGGGCGAGCGCAAGCGGATCATCAACCGCATCAAGGCGGCCCTGGCGTGGCTCGGGATCCGCGGCTTCAACTAGCTGCGCAGAGCGGTGGAATGCCGTGACGCGCTCCGTGACAACGCATGATGTGCCGCTGCCACTCGCCCCCTCGCGCGTCTGGAGCAGGCGCCGGTTACGGGGAGCCACATGCGATGGTGCGCCTGATGCCAGCGTGAGCGGGCATCGGCGTCGAGACCGCCGGCATCGTGGGCATCTGTAGATGATGACGGAAACGTTCGAGACCGTTGATCCCGTCACCTATGCCGATTACGCTGAAGCCCTGACGCGCGATCCGCTGATCGCGTTTCTGACGACGGAGCGGACAGCGGGGGGCACCGTGAGCCGCAAGTACGACGCTGTTTGTGCCGCCCTGCACTCATCTGGCGTATGGTTGCTGCACGAGCGCTTTATCGGAGTCATAACCCTTGCTGGTCCACTTGCAGCCATCGCATCAGTTCACGGCGCCGTGCTGACAGCAGCGCAGAGCCATCTCTTTCGATCCAATCGTAAACACCCTTGCCGCTGGGAGCTCCGCAATGCCCACCCCGGACCAAAGCCGCGACCTGTTCCGGTGGTTCAGACGAAGTGTCGAGCGAGGGTACCAGGAAGCGAGCAAAATGATACATCGTGTCAAGACCGCCCAGGTCCGCTGATTCGATCGGTCCGGTCACGGCAAGCCGTCGTCCGATCGAATGCCGGACCACCGAGTCGATGGCTTCGGCCGAAGCAACACCCGCCGCCCAAAGCGCCCAAGCCTCACGAAGTGCTGCAAATTGGATGCGATTGCCGATGAATCCAGGCACTTCGCAATCGATGACGACGGGCTTCTTTCCAACACCGCCAAGAATCGCACATGTACGCCCGATCACGGCCTTGGTCGTGGCACGGCTGCCACAAACCTCAACGAGCGGAATCAGTTGGGGCGGATACCAAAAATGCGCGGCGATGACCCGCTCCTTGCGCTCGACCCATTTATCGACGGCACTGGCCGGATGGCCGCTGGAAGTCGCGAGTACGGTATCGGAACGACAGATCCCGTCGAGTTTGGAGAATATGTCGAGCTTGAGTTCCATGTCCTCAGGAACGGCTTCGATAACGAATTCCGCCGCTGCCGCTGCTTGTAACTCGGTTGAAGTTCGGATCTTCGCCACCGCTGCTTTCGCGGACGAAGCGCTCAGCAATTCAGCCTGAACAAATTCGTTGAGGCTCGCGCCAATCCGCTGGCGCGCGCCCTCGAGGCTCTCCTGGCTGCGACCAATGAGACAGACCTCCCAGCCCGCCTTCGCGAACACCTCCGCGATTCCGTGTCCGATCGCCCCGTTGCCGACAACGGCCATGCTCCCAAGACCAGCAGCTTTCATTGCCACCCTTTCTCCGTTCGATAACTGAAACTGATTCGAGCTACCTCTGACGAAGCGGGAGGCGGGCAACTACTTCGCGGTTGACAACAACCTGCGGGCGCATCGGATGGTCCTATCCCTGCGCCGGCAATGTACACCTTGGCGACCGCCGAGCAGACACTCGTTGCTTCGGGGGTCGCAGACCTAGATGCGAGGCAAGCGGCCAACCGTGCGCAAGATCAAGCCCCTCGTTTCGGATGAAACCCAAAGCCCGAAACCAGAGCCTACCGAGATCGCCGGAGCCGAGAGACTGAGAGCGTTTGCGCCCGAGAAGATCCAAGAGACGGCTCCGATCCTCGTTGAGCAGCTTTGGGGCATCCTCAAGGACATCCGGGAGGCGCTTGAGCCGCATTTCGAAGGCAAGAAGGTCGCCAACGGAGCTCTCGTCGGGAAAGTGGAGCATGCAGCTCGCAGGGCCGAAGCCGAGCTGCAGAGCGTGGCGGTCTTTGTCGACCCGAACTCCCAAAGAGCGATTGGATCGTACATCCGGCGCGCTTACCACATGGAAGCCCCTGGAAGGTTTCCCTGGTCCTTTACAAACTCGGGGGCCGCGAGGATTGGCCCGACGCCAGCGAACTGGGAGCCTGCCTAGGCGTCCTGCACCGGAACGAAAGTGAAGCGCTCGCCTCCTCACTGGAGCGACCGGCTGCCGCCCAACGGGGGCATCCGCGACTGCGCCCGGCGGCACCCAACTCTGTGTAGGATCCTGCACCCGAGCTCGGCGAACCGCAGTCCCGCACATGATCGTAGCTTCCAACTCAGTCTGACAGTAAATCTCTGGTCGCCAAAGGCAAAGAAGTTGCTCCCTGGCGGGGACGCCTCGTCGGCGAGAGGTGGAAGGACATCTTGCCAACCGGCACCTCGCGCAGCCCTGAGCGCACTGCCAATGGATGGACCTTTGGAGGCGTTCGGACGCACTCTGACCGATCACCGCGCCGATCTGGCTCGAACTCGCTCTATACATGCCGCTTTGTTCGGTCATTCAAACCGCCATCGATTTTTCTCGAGCAGCCTCAACCGCTTCGCTCAGTATATGATCGGCGCGCTGGGGATCTGACCATGCCGCCTGCGCATCTGAAGAGAGAGACTGCAAAGGATCCGGATATATGAAAAGCTGGTCCGGCCGGACAGATGGAGCCCGGTACACAGCAATCCCAGCCTGACTGTCATAAAGCTCAAAGCTGTGGACGTCGCGCTTTCCACCGCCTCCCGGCGTGTCGACAACGAACAACGGAGTGTTATACCCAGCCGTGATCCCGCGTACGGCCCTTTCTATCTGACATGCTAGTTTTACCGAACACCGCATGTGCTCGATTCCGTCGACAAGATCACAATTATACACGTAGTATGGCTGGATATGTAGGTCTGAGAGTTTTTTGACGAGCTGTTTCATAACCTCGGGATCGTCATTGACACCAGCCAGCAGAACCGACTGATTGCGCATCCTTATTCCCTGCTTGAAAAGAAGCTCTGCAGCCGCAATCGTGTAGTCGGTGATTTCTCCAGGATGGTTGAAGTGGGTGTGAAATGAAATCTCTACGCCCTGATGCCGGCCAGCATCGCTAATTTTGACAAGAGCATCAGTCCATTCATGATCGCTTGTGATTTTCATAGGCAGTACAGCGAGCCCTTTCGTCGCGAATCGGACGCGGCGAATTGAGGGGATGGACAGAAGATCCATGCCGACCGCCAAAAGTCGGGAAGGTTTGAGCCGGAAGCAATCTCCCCCCGACACCACTACGTCAACGATGGCGGGGGTCGCCCGAAGATGTGCCAGGATAGTATCCCATCGGCTCTGGAATGGCGATGGCCTTTTCTTCAAGACCGACGACGTGTCTAGACCGACGCTGTAACTGCGGGTGCAAAAACGACAATAGACCGGGCAGCGATCCGTTACGAGTAAAAGTGCCTTGTCCTGATAGCGATGCACCAGTCCATCTACAGGTGAACTTTCTCGTTCATGTAACGAATCCATTTTCAGCAACGGGTGAGATGGAAGAATTTCGCTTCCAACAGGAATGAATTGCTTGCGGATTGGATCTTGGAGAAAATTCGACCAGTCGATCAAGTTCAGCAAATAAGGCGTAATCCGCATCGCCATCGGCGCACGCGCGAGGCCGAGCTCAATGTCTCGTATCAGACTGCCGTCGGGGTCGACCCCCATCCATTCGCGCAACTGGTCAACGCGAGTAACGGCATGACGCTCTTGCCATGCAGCGTCAGCGAACTCGTTTCTCATTTCATGCGCAATACTGCTCATCGGAGCTTCGCTTGAGACGGCGGCAACAGTATACGTGAGCGTGGTCATTGAGGGTTCTCCCCAGTCGGTGACGCGTTTGCGGATATCGGCGCATGTACCATGCCAAGGAGACAATCCTTTTACGACAATGTGATAGCGCTAGTACTGTTATTCGCATGTCCGATTTTGTCGGACATACGACAATGAGAAATGCATTGACAAACGCGGAAAGTCGCCGTCGCCTCCGGAGGAACCCTATTCGCCAATCTAGGGAAAGCCCGCCGTCATCTACTGGGTTCTGTCGCGATTCGAGGTTTCCATGCGAAAAGCAGTTTGCAGGCGCTCAGCATAACCGGCGAGGAAAAAGCTGCGCGTGTGCCGCCCATCAAGCGCTTGTGTTTCGCCGTGCAAAATTGGACGCCGATATGGAGTGCGCCCCTTGGGGTGGACAGATCGTACTGAGGAATTGACCATGGCTGTCGGGTTTTCAAAGAGAGAACCATGGCAAGACATCGTAGTTATAGCATCACGTTTAAGCGTCAGGTCGTACAGGAATATCTGTCGGGCGAGACGCTGCACAGTTTGGCGAAACGGCACGACATGACGCGCACCCTGATCCGCGTCTGGATTGGCAAGTATGAGGCAAGCGGTTTCGATGAAGATACAGCTTCGAAAATCTGGACAATCGAAAGTTCGGGCGAAATCAGCGAACGGAAGGCATGGAGCACGGGCAAATCACGGCGTCGACTGCGATTCCGACTCTATGAACTTATTCGCACCGTCCGTGAATCCCGCAACTGCACCAAATATGCGGAAGAACCCCTGATTGACGCGCTCTCACGTTGATTGCCGCGCCGCAGGTGAAAGCATCGGCAAAGCCGAAAGCCAAAGCCAAAGCCTAAGCACCCGTGGTTGTGGAACTTCTGGACTCCGTGCCCTAACGGACACATTCTCCCTCGGGGGAATGCGATGGGCAATGTGGTTCACTCCAAATTGTCCAGGCCGAGCAAGCCATGGTGGGGCGCTTCGCGTCACTCGACTCATGGCTGTTTTGGCGCTGCTGGGGGTTACATCCGTCGGGATCGTCGGCCAAACGGGCGATAGCCGGGAAGCACGGCCGCGATTGGGGCCGTGCAGCGGTGACGCGACGGCGCCTGGTTGTGTGCGTCAAGTTCTGCAAAATGGGGCGGCCATGATGCTGGTCATGCGGCTTGGCGCAGAGCGAGCT
>NZ_JAMYQZ010000145.1:0-8260 GCF_040321145.1 Mesorhizobium sp. M0514 | reverse complement strand
CGAGCAGCGGCTCGACCGAGGCGTAGAAGGCGTCGAGATCCGCATGCAGGATGGTGGGCTCCATCCCGACCGTTCCCTTTGCGGCGTTGCAGCATTAGCCGCGTCTGTTGTGAGAGGCGTTTTTGCCGAACAAATAGAGAACAAACAGGGCCTATTGTCAAGCGAAGCGGTTGTCGCCGGCCGGCCCGTTCCAGGTCGGGCTGTCGAGTGCTCCGCCTGGGCATCGGACCTGCGGAACATTGTCTCTCGCCTCGGCGTTCATATCCGCGACGGGACGCTGTTTTTGTGGAGGCCGGTATGGGCCAGTTCGAGATGATCGACCTCGTCAGCGTCATTGACGCCTGCACGAGCGATCGCGTTGCCGGGCACTGCGTGTCAATGGCCAGGGCGGTGGAGGAGTTGCGAGTGCTGACCGGTGATTTCGTATCGCCGGACGAGACGGTGGCCAACGCGCTGTCGGCAGTGGCGCTGGGGCGCGGCTGCGCGGTGGTGTTCGACGAGCGAGCGGGCGCCGACATCTTGCTGACGCCGTAGCGCGGCGGCGCCGGGTTGTGGCAGCCAGAAAAGTCGAACAGCGTGCAAAAAGCTGTGCAGGCATGGCCCATAAGCGCGGCGTGGAAAAGTTCTGCGCGTGGGTGTATTCTCCAGGTCGCAAGCGGTCGCAGACCGCATAGGGGGAGAAATGACATGCCGAGGGTTTCAGAACTCTTTTTCAAAACTGCCATCTTGTTCCTGATGTTGGGGATTGCGGCCGGCCTGCAGATGGCGATCTCGGGTGACCACGCCGCTTTTCCGGCGCACGCGCATATCAATCTGCTCGGTTGGGTGACGAGCGCCATCTTCGGCGGCTACTACGCGCTCAATCCGCAAAAGGCGGCGCGTCGCATCGCCATGATCCACTACGGGCTCTACACACTCGGCCTGGTGATCATGCTGCCGGCGCTGTATATGATGCTGCAGGGAAACCCGGCGCTTGAACCGATCGTCGCCGGCGGCTCGCTCATCGTCGCCGCTGCCGTTCTGGTTTTTGCTTTCGTGGTGTTTTCGCCCGAAACGGCGCGCTCGGTGTCCGGCGTGGTGCCGGCTTCTCGCTGACTGTTCGCGCAGCGATCAAGTCCGACCCGCGTTCGCGACCCGCGACGCGGGTTGGCCAGCCCGATGGACAGCCGCTGGTTTGCGGTGTCTACCGCCGCGTGGGCGGCCATAACTGAGCCCCACACGTATTATTTCGTGACTATTTGGCGCCGGAACCTTCCCAGATATCGCGCGTTGCGGCGACTGTATTCGCGCTGCCTTATATATAGGCAGCCTTGAGTACTTCCACAGCATGGGTTGGGGGAGGAGCAGGACACCATGTCGAACAGAGAAATCGGAACGTCGGCCTCGCTGGGCCGACGCATCGCCGATCTGAAAGCCAGGATGCGAGACGCCAGCGTTACTGAACACGAGATGCAGACCTTCCAGAAGGTCGCAGCCATCATGGGAGGTGTCGAAGGCTCCCTACGCCTCGACGCCGACGACCTGATCGCGGCGTCCTTCGTCACCGAGGCGCTCGGCGATCCCGGGTCGAATTGAAGCCATGCGCCCGTCGGCACTAAGTGCCGGCGGTCGATGGGCTGTTACGCCGGTCGTCTGCGATACTGGAGCGTGTGCGCACCGCCTGCGGCGGACAATCTCTTGCGCACTTTGAAGATTTCAGGCGAGCGGCCTCAACGGCGCTTGGAACATTGGACTTCGCGTTCGTGCTCTCGGCTGCCTCGCGGCTGTCGAAGGTGTGTCGCCGTCGCCGTCCAGTCCTTGACCACAAGGGCTAAATTAACCAAACCGCCAAGGCCCCTTAAACGAAGGATCCGACCAGCCGGATCCTTCGAAATATCAATCGCGATGCTCCGGCATCGCCTTCAGCTCATCCTTGGTCCAACTGGTGACGGCGTGGACGTCCCGGGAAACCTCTCGAAAGTCCGCGGTCGCTGCCCTTACACCTCGTCGAACGGGCCGCCGCGCCTCGCCAGGTCGTGACCAATGGCGGCTTCCTCGGCGTCGTCGGGCAAGGCATCGTCACTGTCCTGGTAGGGGTTGTCGTCATCCTCCTCGGGCAGTTCGCCTTCCTTCTCGACTCCGGTGGTGTCCGGCAGGCTTTCCTCATCTGCTCCGTCGGGCAGGACCGTTGCGCCACGCAGCGCATCCCAATCCTGCCGGCGCGGCGTCGGCGCTTCCACCTCGTCATTGGCCATCCTGTCGCGGGCATCGTTTTTGCTCGGTGGCGCCTCGACCTCGTCATTGGGTTTTCTGTTTCGTTCTTCCATGATTGCCTCCTCCGGGCGGCTTTGCGTCGAGAAGGTGGAACTCACTTCCGGCTGTCAGGTTCCGGCAACCACTCCATCTCCGTGGAACCAATTGCCGCCAGTCTGCTTTGCCAAGGACTAGTCTGCTTTGCCAAGGAGATGAATCCAGAGGAGCTGGACCATGAAGACTTTCCCCCTCATCCCATGCGTGCTGCTCTTGGCGCTGGCCGACCCGGCGGCTGCGCAGGACAATGGCGACCAGCACGGCCCTGCCGCGCCTTGCCAGGCGCAGCCTCAGGACGATGGTCAGAAGCCGCCGGTCGCCAATGGCGGCGGCGAATCGACCAGCACGCTCGGTCCCTGCGGCGGCGTGCTGCAGCCGCCGCCCAGTGGTGACCAGGGTATGACGCAGCCGCCGCCGGATCAGGGCAAGACGCCGGTGATCAAGCCTGGCGAGGTGCCTGCGCAGCCGCCGAAGCAATGACCTTTGCTTGAAACTTCACGGCGTGGCACGAAGGCGGTCGGTTCCGGTCTTGGCCGGGCGACGCGGTCACCGGATCAATGCCGGCGCCGGCCGCGATCGCCACCGGAATTGGAGCCGTGCATCATCCATGTCGAAGGTCTCCTGAGGGATTGTGCTTCAATGCGAATCTTGCGGGTGCGGGTTCTGCTGGCATGACCGGGAAGCCGATCAATTTAGTCTCCGCTTGCGGAACAAGACCGTACCGGCTGCGTTTGCCTCCAGGAGCCCGCCACCTCGATCTGCGCTGTTTTCGCCTCATGCGGGAACACGGCGGAGCTCGCCAACAACGACAGGAGACGAAGATGAAAACCATCCTTATTCCCGCCGTCGCCGGGCTCGCCATGATCGCTGGTATCGGCATTGCCGCCGCCGACGAGGTCATCGTCACGCAGCCGGCACAGCAGCAGGTGATCATCACCCCGGAACAGCGCACGGTCGTGCACCAGTACGTAAAGAAACATCCGCTTGCCTCGGTTAATCTGCTCGGCGTCGAATTGAATGTCGGCACTGCCTTGCCTGACACTGTCGAGCTGCAGGAGGTTCCCGACGTTCAGTACAGATACGCCGTCGTCGACAACCATACCGTGTTGGTCGACCCCAGCACGCGCAGGATTGTCGAGGTGGTCGAGTAACGCTCGACAACCTAACCATTCATCGGTGATACGGCCCTGTCGTTCTTCCTAAAAGGGCGGCAGGGCCGAATGACGAACATGATGAAAGGAGAATTGCCATGTTGCCGCATGTCGAGACCCCGAACTCCGCCAATGTTGCGGCGTGTTGCGACAAGTTGCTGGCCGAGCGCAACACGGCGCTGTTATCGATGAAGGAAGCGATCGCGCTCCTGCGGGAGCGCACCGGCACCGATCGTTCGGATGCCGACCTCGCGGGGCTGATCGTCAAGAAAGCGGCGCTGCTCGGCGTTGCGGTGATTTCCGACCCGCGCTGAGATGTCTCGTCACTCAAGACGCCGGCCGAATTTTCGGCTAATGTTTTCGTGGAATCTGGACCAACCGACCGGACCCAACCACGGAGGCTTAAGTGACGGACGACAAACAGGACCGCATTCGCCAGCGCGCGCACGAGATTTGGGAAAAGGCCGGCCGGCCTGAAGGCGCGCATCAGGAACACTGGGAGCAGGCCACGGCTGAAGTCGATGGCGCGGTCGCCAAGCCAAAAAAGGCGGCGAAGAAAGCTGACGCCAAGCCCGCCAAGGCAGCCGCCAAGCCAAAGGCAGCGAAGCCTGCCGCCGCAAAGTCCGGCAAAGCCAAATCGAAATAAGGCCAAGTTGAAACGAGGCCAGTCGAAATAGAGCAAGGCCGGAATTCGCTGGCCGGGCCATCCTTGGCGCCCGCCGTTCAGGCGCGCCCGAGCCTCTCAACCTGACGAATTGCGCCTGCGACGGGCAGCGCAATTCCTTGTGTTTGGCGACAGCCGCCCCTCATGCCTCCCAGGCATAACTCGACAGCGCAAAGCGAATCCCGGCAGCTGTCATAGCCAGTTCGCATTCGGTGATCTGGCGCAGGTGGCGCAGATAGCGCGTCACGGTCTGTGGCAGCCAGCCGGCGCAGGCCTCGACATAGGCGCGGCTGTGAACAAGGGTGCCGGTCGACAGCCTCTCGTTCTTCTCGGCAACGACTTTCAGATATTGGCGGATGAAGCGGATGTCGTCGGCGATGTCCTGGCTAGCCATTCGCCAAGCCCCGGCGAGGCGTTCGCACTGATCGAATGACAAGGGCAACAAAGGGGGCGGCAACAAAGGCGGCGGCAACGACGGGGGTGACAGCAAAGGACGAGAGAGATCGGCGAAGGCAACATGGTTCGCTGTGCTCAAGGACATTCCTCTCTGCGAAAAGAGATATCGTACTTTATGTACGAATCAGCGTCAAGCCAATTTCGTACGGTTGGGACGATGGCAATGAATATAGCAGCGGTCGCTTCAGCTAATCACGCATCGTGAATCCTTCAGGAGTCGCACCAATTTCGCGGAGGGCTTTTCCCAGGATGGTGTTGACTGTTTCCCTCGTGTCGGCGTCGAACAGGTTCAAGCCGCGCCGGATCGTCTCGCGCCAGTTTTCGCCCTTGTCCCACGCTTCCATGAAGGCGAGGGCAAGGTCGTCCTGGCGACGTGTGGCTTCGAGCGCTTGGGTCAGCAGGCGCGCTTGATGGAGATCCTTCTCCCGCTTGGCGCCAGCGCTCGGCCCGCGTCGCGAGGCGACGATCAGCTTGTGGATGGCGTAGCGCTGGGCGAGGGGACCAGCACAGGCAAGCCCGAGCGATGCAGCAGCACAGTTCGGATGGGGTCGCGGATAAGGAAATCCAGAAACCGTAAGGGCTGGGCGGAGGCTCTGCCGTTTTCTTATAATTACGTTTATCAGCTTGAATTCCAACGCAGTTATAAGAAATTCGTGGAAATCTTATAACGCAACGAACTGACGAGTCGCTCTGAACGCCCGGGCGCCCGGCACGTCTGGCCCAAAACACTTTCCCGCAGTGCCTCAACAAACGGCTTCCCCAATGCCGCGAACGGTGCTTTAACCCGCCCATCCACAGGGGTGCTCCGTATCGTCGGGGCTGAGATGAGGGCGGCAAGCCTTCGGACCCTAAAGCTGATCTGGATAATACCAGCGGAGCGAGGCGGGCGATGTTTTCAGGCGCACAGATTTCCCTTTATCCCATGACCGACGATTTCGTCGGCGTCATCCTCGGCGCGCTCGGCGCGCTCGATCCCTGGCGCGACCGGCTGCGGATCGAAACCGATGACATCTCGACCCTTATGGTCGGGCCGCCCGAGGTGCTGTTTCCCGCCATGCGCGACCTGTTCGTCGCGGCGGCCAAAAGCGGCAAGCACTGCGTGCTTTCGGCGGCGGTCTCGCGCGGCTGTCCGGGCGAGCCCGACGATCCGATCTGCCGCTCCGACGAGACCGGCGGCCCCGCCATTCCGCTGGACGAGCGCAAGATCGCCGCGATCCGCGCTGTCCAGGCCACGCCGTCGACCGGCCAGCCGGTGGCGGCGCAGTTCTCGCTCTACGTTAGGGGCACGGGCGACCATATGGACGAGATCTACGGCTGCATGGATTTCCTGAAACAGTCCGGCGTCTTTGAGCGCTCAAAGAACTTCTGCACCAAATTGCGTGGCGATGCCGGTGCGGTGTTTGCCACGCTCAACGAGGCCTTCTGCCGCTTCGGCCCCGGCGCCGGCCACGTCACCCTCGACATCACGATCTCGGCGAACAGCCCGAGCGCCGTCTGAGCCGCGGCTCAAGCGTCGTTCCTTGAGGATATTGCCGTGGCTGGTTTATCTGACCCATTGCGTGGAGGAGATGCCTCTGACCCCTCAGCACAGAGAGGAGGGGAGCCATTGGCGATTGGCGAAGACCGCGATGCCCACGAATCTCCCCCTCGAGGGGGGAGATTGCGCCTCACCGCCTTCTCCCTCACATATCGATCATCGAGCGCTTCACCCGGCCGATGATGGTGATGGCGCCTTCGAGCGCCGGCGGCGGGATGTCCATGTAGGAGGCCGGCTGGAAGGGCGGGTTCTCGTTGGGGCGGTAACGCTTGTAGGTGGCCTGGCCGGATTCGTCAGAAATGACGTAGCAGCCATTGGTCACCAGCCGCTTGTCCCTGAGGTTGACGAAGATGATCGAATCCGGTGGCGAGATCTTGTTCATCGACGGGCCGTCGACGCGCAGAGCAATCCATTGGCCCTGCTCCAGATCGGTGGTGGGGATGGTCGGATAGTCGCTGAGATTGACCACCATGTCCTGGCTGCCGAGTTCGCCGGCGCTGATCCATGAGACGATGGGCACATCGACGGTGGCCAGCGACGGCATCGGGATCTGCCGGCCCGACTCGTCAAAGCCGAAATGGCCCCCCGCAAGGCTGCCGCCGTCGCCGTTGAACAAGAGCCAGCCGGGATCGACGCCGAACAGGCGGCCGTATTTCTCCGCCGCCTTGCGCGACAGCGGCCGGTTACCGTTCTCGTGACTGATCAGCGTGTTCTTGTTGATGTCGCGCAATGCCCGCGCGGCGTCGCTCGGCGAGGCATAACCTGCCTCCGCCCGTGCCTGCTGCAATCTGTGCCTCGGTTCCTGCATCGTACAAATTGCCTGAATTTATCGTCCAGTACGTACGATTTCGCTTGCGTACGTTTCGTACATATCGTACGCTTAGCGCATGATCGAACAAACCGCAAGCGTTTCCGCAGGCATCCTCAGCTTTCTCCCATCGTCCGGGCTGTCCTCCTCCCCGGTCCGGACGCAAACCGGGGCTTCTGCCCCGGATCCGTTCGAACCGTCGTCCCCCCGATCGACCGGAACGGCCGGAGCCGCTCCTCTCCCGACTCCGGCCACCTCTTCGGCCCATGGCGCCGCCGGTGCGCCAAGGGCTGTCTCCGGCGGGCAGGACCTTTCCTGCATCCGCACGGAAGATGGCACCGTCATCCTGTTCGACCGGCTGACGGGCAGGGCGGTTTCCGCCCTCACCAAAGCGGCCGCCGAAGCCGCCTTGCGGCATCTCGCCGGCTCGCTGCCGGCCGCCAGTATCGGCTGACCGCACCGACCATCCGCTCTGATTTTTCCCGTAGGCCCTCGGGGCCGGCGCTCGGCCTTTGCGCGCAATCAATGGATACCGACATGACTGCCTATACCGACACCGAATTGCAGGAGATCGCCGTCTGGCTGAGGGATGGCCTGTCGGCCACAGGGATCGCCGTCCGCTTCACGGCGCTGCGCGGCAGTCCGGTCTCGCGCAACGCCATCATCGGCATCGTCCACCGCAACAGCGCGTCGAAGACCATCGGCTTCGCCAACCCCAGAGGCGGCAGGTCGGGCGGCCGACCGAGGAAGAATGCGACGGCGCCGGCTGCAGCCAACGAGAACACGGCAGGGAAGATCCTGCCCGTTCAGCCGAGCAAGCCGGTAAGGCGGCCTGAAGTTTCGAAGCCGGCCGCACCGGCCACACCGGTCGCCAGGCAAGCCAGACACACGCCGGCCAGGCCTTTGTTGCCAGCCCGTCCGGCGCCCTCGATCCCGGGCGAAGGACGGCTGGTGGTGGACGGCGAAGTCTATCGCTTCAATGTGCCGGCGCCGCGCCCTGCTTCGCTCGGGCGTCAGCCGCATGTCGCCGCCATGCGCTTCATCGACTGCCTGTTCAACCGCTGCCGCGCGCCGCTCGACCTGACGCTGGAGGAAGACCCCGACAACGATGCTCCCGGTAGCCGGCCAGGGCCGGAGATGCTGTGCTGCGGCCTGCGCACAAGGGCGCTGAAAAGCTACTGCGAATACCACCAGGCGCGCTTCCACCGGCCTGTGGTCGAGGTGGTGTGAGCGGCTGGGCTCCGTTCCTCGCCTCCGGACGACCCCACCAATGATCGTAAGCCGGCGGGACAGCGCCCCCCTCTGTCCTGCCGGACGTTCGTCGCTCGGAAAGCCAAGCAATTGGCTTTCCGTCC
>NZ_JAMYQZ010000144.1:0-8580 GCF_040321145.1 Mesorhizobium sp. M0514 | reverse complement strand
GATATCGCTGGCGCGAACCACCACGAAAGCGCAAATTTCAGTCCATGCCAAAGCTATCTTAGCGCCTATGCCCGCAAGGGGGAGATTGGCAGCTCCAACGCCTCACCCCTTCTGCGCCGTGCCGTCCAGATACTGCGTCAGCGCGCAGACCAGATGATAGAAGATGCTGGCCGGCACGTCCGATGCCAAGGAGCGGCCGCGTTCGTCGATGCGGTCAATCCACAGGCCGAGCGGGGCCGGATCGATGTGCCAGCGGAACAGGCGGCCGACGCGCGCCTCGATTTCCGGCTTGAGGTCGGGACCACCCGAGCCATCCAGCGCAATCGCCGCCTTGATCGCTTCGGCCTGTGGCCAGCTCCGCGACACAAGGTCGAGCGGCAGGCCCTGTCTGGAGACCGCGCCGTAGGCAAGGCCGGTGGCGCGGTTGAGGCCGTTGGCGATGGCCGAGGCGTAGAGCTTGCGGGCAAAATTGCTCAACTCGCCCTGACCGCTGCGGGCGACGAAATCGGTGAGCAGCGAGGCCCATTCGAAATGATGGCCGGGCTCGGTCCATGTGCCCTTCTCGCCGGCGGCCGGCTTCCACCCGGCGTCGAAATATTCGCCCAGCGTCCAGCTCTCGGCATCGAAGAAATGACTGCGGAAAAGGTCGATGATGCGCGCGGCGCGGCGCAGATAGGTACGGTCGCCGGTCGCCTCATACCAGGCGAGGAAGGCCTCGAGCAGATGCATATGCGGGTTGGAGCGCCGCTCGCCCTCGCCGTCCGACGTCTCGAGGAAGCCGGTCATGCGGCTGTCCTCGAGATGCGCGTCGAGGAACACGAAGGTCTCCTGGCCCAGCCGCAGCGCATCCGGATTGCCGCACATATGCGCATGCGCCAGCGCCAGCAGCACGCAGGAATGGTCGTAGGCATCCTCGGTTGGGTCGTTGACGGAGCCGTCGACATTGAGCGTGCGCACCCAGCCGCCTCTGTCGGTGCGGCCCTTGCCGGCCATGAAGGCGATGCCGTGGCTAATCAACCGGTCCGCCGGACCGTCCCAGCCGCGCGCCCTGGCGACCGCAAAGGCATAGACCTGTCTGGCCGTCGTGCGCATACGCTTGGGCTTCAACAGCGGATTGCCATCGAAACCCAGCGCCTCGTGGAAGCCGCCATGACGCTCATCGACGCCTGAAGTTGACCACAGCGGCAAGGTCTCCTCGAACAGCCAGTGATGCACGCGCCGACGCCAGGCGCCGCTTTCGATGACGCGGTCGTGTGCCGGCGTGAACCTGGTTTCCAGCCGGCCCGACTTTTCCAGCTGCTCGACGATTTTCTTGACGTGCTGGCTGTGGCTGACCGGGGCGACGAAGGTGGCGTCCGCCGTCGAGACGATGGCGACATCCTTCATACCGATTGCCGACAAAAGCCGGCCGTCGCTTCTGATGTAGGAGTTTTCGCAATCGATGGCGACGACATCGCCGACGACGACATTGCCCTTGGCGTCGGCAGGGCCGACATCGAGCAGCGACTGCCAGGAGCCGAGGTCGTTCCAGCGGAAGCCGGCCGGCACCATGGCGATGTCCTTGGCCCGTTCCATGATGGCGTAGTCGATCGAGTTCGACGGGATGGCGGCATAGAGGTCGAGCGGCATATAAAGGCCGGACAGATCCGAAGTCGCTGCCTTGTAGGCCGCTTCGGTGGCCTGCCAGATGTCGGGCTGGAAGGCCGCAAATGCGTCGCGCATGGCGCCGGCGCGAAATAGGAAAATGCCGGTGTTCCAGTAGAAGGTGCCCGCACTGAGATAGCTCTGCGCAGTGGCGAGGTCGGGCTTTTCGACGAAGCGCGACACGTCGAAGACGCCGCCGCTTTCGGCTGCGACTTCGATATACCCATAGCCGGTCTCGGGCTGCGTCGGCTTGATGCCGAACACCACCAGACGGCCGGCAAGCGCTGCCTGGCTGCCCGCCTCGACGCTCTGCCAGAACTGCTTGGGCGTGGCGATTTCGTGGTCTGACGGCACCACCAGCACCAGGCTGTCGCCGAACTCCGACAATGTGCGCAGCGCGGCCAGCGCCACGGCGGCAGCCGTGTTGCGCCCGGTCGGCTCGAACAGCGGGCCGCCGCCGGCGAGGTCGAGGCCGGCAAGGTCGGCATGGACACGCTCGGCATGGCGCTCGGCGGCGATCAGGAAGATCGGCGTCTCACCTTCCGGCCGCCCCGTCAGGCGGCGCAAGGTCTTGGCCAGCATCGAGCCGTCGCCGGAGAGATCGTGGAACTGTTTCGGGTTGTCCTGGCGCGACAGCGGCCACAGGCGCGAGCCGACACCGCCGCTCATGACAAAACTGACGATGCGCTCGCTCATGAAAGGTCCAATCAGAACGTCTGGTTGTAAGCGCCGACTTCGGGGCTGCGGCGCAGCACGGCGTCGACGGCCTCGAACATCTGCCGGCGGCGGTCGGACGATACCGGGCTTTCGACAACCACGACAAGCTCCGGCTTGTTCGACGACGCCCGCACCAGCCCCCAGGTGCCATCCTCGGCCACGACGCGCACGCCGTTGACGGTGATCAGCTCGGCGATCTTCTGGCCGGCAAAAGTCTTGCCGGCGCGCTGCATCGCCTGGAAGTCCGCCACCACCCGATCGACCACGCCGTATTTCACATCGTCGGCGCAATGCGGCGACATGGTCGGCGTGCCGAAGGTCAGCGGCAGCGCGCGATAGAGATCGGCCATAGAACTTGTGGGGTTGCGGTCGAGCATCTCACAAATGGCGATCGCGGTGACGAGACCGTCATCATAGCCGCGGCCGATCGGCGGATTGAAGAAGAAGTGGCCAGATTTCTCGAAGCCGGCGACGGCGCCAAGCTCGGCGACGCGGCGCTTGATGTAGGAATGGCCGGTCTTCCAGTAATCCGTGACCGCGCCATTGGCGCGCAGGACGCTGTCGGTGTGGAACAGGCCGGTCGACTTGACGTCGACGACGAAAGTCGAGCTGGAATGCTGGCTGGAGATGTCCCGCGCGAGCATGACGCCGACCTTGTCGGCGAAGATCTCGTTGCCCTCATTGTCGACTACGCCGCAACGGTCGCCGTCGCCGTCGAAGCCCAGCCCGACATCGGCGCCGGTCTCCAGCACCTTGTCGCGGATGGCGTGCAGCATCTGCATGTCTTCGGGGTTGGGGTTATAGCGCGGAAAAGTGTGGTCGAGCTCGACATCGAGCGGGATCACCTCGCAGCCGATGCGCTCCAGCGCCTGCGGCGCGAAGGCGCCGGCAGTGCCGTTGCCGCAAGCGGCCACAACCCTGAGCTTGCGCGCGATGTGCTTGCCGCCGACCAGATCGTCGAGATAGGTCTCGCGAAAACCGGAGACGAATTCGTAGGAGCCACCGCCGGCAAGATCGAAATCGCCCGACAGCACGATCTGTTTCAGGGCGCTCATCTCCTCCGGTCCGAAGGTGAGCGGCCTCGCCGCACCCATCTTGACTCCGGTCCAGCCATTCTCGTTGTGCGATGCCGTGACCATGGCGACGGAAGGCGCGTCGAGCGCGAACTGGGCGAAATAGGCCATGGGCGACAGCGCCAGGCCAATGTCTTTCACCTTTGCGCCCGCAGCCATCAAGCCGGAAACCAGCGCCAGCTTGATGGCAAGCGAATAGGAGCGGAAATCATGCCCGGTGACGATGTCGGGCCCGGCGCCAAGACGCCGGATCAAGGTGCCCAGGCCCATGCCCAGCGCCTGGACGCCGATCAGGTTCAGGTCCGGCGGTTGGCTGGAGCCGGCATGGCCAAACCACCAGCGCGCGTCGTATTCGCGAAAGCCGGACGCCTTGATCAGCGCTTCGGTTTCGAATTCGAAGCTGTTGGGCCGGGCGTCGCCTACGATTTTCAGGGGCAAGGCAGCAAAGCTCCAGATGGCGAAAACACGATCTATCGAGGCTGCGACTTAGCACACAAGGCTTTAAGCCGGGTTTATCCCAACAGAACATCCTGGCTTTGCGGCAATGCCCAACGAAAGCCAACGAAATGCGACAGAAGCGCTGCCATTGCCGCTTGCAGGAACGGTATGTGGCAGCTATAAGCCCGCGGTCTGGTCACGGAGTGTAGCGCAGCCTGGTAGCGCACCTCGTTCGGGACGAGGGGGTCGCAGGTTCAAATCCTGCCACTCCGACCAGAAAAAACAGACACTTAGGTGTTTGTTTCTCCCGACCCACTAGATAGCTTGGTGCAAACCGGCCGCGTCGGCGTTCCCTGTCAGCATGATGTTTTGACGCGACAACCATCCGCGCTACCTCGATAATAGGAATGCCGCCGAGACAGCGGCCGGAACGAGGTTTGCGGAAGATGAATTTGTTGATTTCAAGTGCAGGCCGGCTGTCAGCGATGCTTGTTCTTTTCCTGATGGCAGGCTGCTCATCGCTGGGCAGCGCGGTCAACCCGGCGAAATACGACAGCATGACATGCGCCGAGCTCAACAATGCGGTGGGCGATACCGCGCGCGAAATCTCGCAAACCGCCATCACCCGTGGCAAGGTCGTCAACACCAGCGTGCCGAACTGGCTGCTCGGCGGCACGCGCGTGAAGAGCGCAGTGGCCAAGCGTGAGACGGCCAGAATCGAACTGCTGAAGCAGCGGCAAGAGGCCATTGTCGCGACAAGAGCCAACAGATGCCCTAGGTCAGCGGGCTAAGCGAACTGACCCTACCCTGACTATCGGCTGAACGTCACGCCTTAGGCACTCAGCCTGAAGCGCGTGACATCGATCGCCGCAGCCATCAGCGTCTGGGTGTAGGCGGCCTGCGGGTTGCTGAATATCTGTTCGGTCGGGCCTTCCTCGACGATCTTGCCCTGCCTCATGACGATGATGTAGTCGGCCATGGCGCGCACCACGGAGAGATCGTGGCTGATGAAGAGGTAGGACAGTTCGTGGTCGGCCTGCAGCTTGCGCAGCAATTCGACGATCTGCTTCTGCACCGAGCGGTCGAGCGCCGAAGTCGGCTCGTCCAGCACCACCAGTTTGGGCTTCAGGATCACGGCACGCGCGATGGCGATGCGCTGGCGCTGGCCGCCGGAGAATTCGTGCGGGTAGCGGTTGCGTGCGTTGGGGTCGAGGCCGACCTCGAGCAAAGCCTCGACGGCGCGCTGATCGCGTTGCTTGCCTGACAGGTTCGGCTCATGCACCAGAAGCCCTTCGGTGATGATCTGGCCGACGGTCATGCGCGGCGACAGCGAGCCGAACGGATCCTGGAAGACGAGTTGCATCTCACGCCGCAGCGGCCGCATCGCCTGTCGGTCGGCGGTGGAGATGTCGCGGTCGCCGAAGCGGATGACACCGTCGCTGGGCAACAGGCGCAGAAGTGCGCGGCCGAGCGTCGATTTTCCCGAACCGGACTCGCCGACGATACCGATGGTCTGGTTGCGCTTCAGCCGGATCGAAATGTGATCGACGGCGCGTAGCAGCAGCGGTTCGCCGGCAAGGAAGCCGCCGCCGATCTTGAAGGTCACTTCGACATTGCGGCCCTCCAGGAGCACCGGAGCGCTGGGCGGCGGCGCCGCCTTGGTGCCGGTCGGTTCGGCCGCCAGCAGCATTTTGGTATAGGCATGCTGCGGGTTGGCGAAAAGTGCTTCCGCCTCGCCTTCCTCGACCACCTCGCCATAGCGCATGACATAGACGCGGTCGGCAAAGCGCCGGACGATGCCGAGATCGTGGGTGATGAAGACGATGGCCATGCCGAGCTTGCGCTGCAATTCGGCGAGCAGCACCAGGATTTGCGCCTGGATGGTGACGTCGAGCGCCGTCGTCGGCTCGTCGGCGATCAGGATGTCGGGGTCGTTGGCCAATGCCATGGCGATCATGACGCGCTGGCGCTGGCCGCCCGACATTTCGTGCGGATAGGATTTCATCCGCCGCTCGGGATCGGGAATATGCACAAGCCGCAGCAGCTTGAGCGCCTCGTTCCGTGCCTCGGCTGCGTTCAGGCCGCGGTGCTTGCGGATCGGTTCGATCAGCTGGTTGCCGATCGAATAGAGCGGATCGAGCGAGGTCATCGGCTCCTGGAAGATCATGCTGATCTTGGCGCCGCGCACCTTGTTGAGGTCGGGCTTGCTCATGGTCAAAAGGTTGCGGCCGCGATAATCGACGTGACCCGTCGCCTCGCCGTTGGACGCCAGCAGGCTCATCGCCGCCATCATGGTCTGGCTCTTGCCGGATCCGGATTCGCCGACCACGGCAACGGTTTCCCCTGCCTTGACGTGGATGTTGATGCCCTTGACCGCTTCGACCGCGCCGTCGAGCGTGCGGAAGCGGACGCGAAGGTCCTTGACGCTGAGGATCGTTTCGGGCGTTTCCATCGCAACGGTCCCCATCTTATCGGTCCCCATCTTTATCGGTCCCATCTTCATCGGTCTCTCGGATCGAGCGCGTCGCGCAGGCCGTCGCCGACGAAGTTCAGCGCAAACAGCGTCGACACGAGGAAGAAGGCGGGGAACAAAAGCAGCCAGTTGGCGGTGCCGATGTTCTTGGCGCCGACCGAGATGAGCACGCCCCAGCTGGTCATCGGCTCCTGCACGCCAAGGCCGAGGAAGGACAGGAAGCTTTCCAGGATGATGACCTGCGGCACCAGCAGCGTCATGTAGATCACCACTGGTCCGAGCAGATTGGGGATGACATGGCGCAGCAGTATGCCGCGCTGGCCGACGCCCATGGCTTCGGCCGCCTGGACATACTCCTGCCGCCGGATCGACAGCGCCTGGCCGCGCACGATGCGCGCCATGTCGAGCCACAGCACCGCTCCCACCGCCAGGAACATCAGCACGAAGTTGCGGCCGAAGAACACCACCAGCATGATGACGAAGAAAATGAAGGGCAAGGAATAGAGCACGTCGACGATGCGCATCATCACCTCGTCGATCTTGCCGCCGGAAAAGCCTGCCGCCGCCCCGTAGAGGACGCCGATGACCACGGCGACAATGCCGGCAAGCAGGCCGATGGCCAGCGAGATGCGCCCTGCCATCAGCGTTCGCGAGAGAAGATCGCGACCGGTGTTGTCGGTGCCGAACAGGAAGTACTGCTGTTTGACCGACGCAGTCATAGTCAATTCGAGCCCGTCGGCCGATTTGCTCTCTATCTTGGTATCGTCGAAGGCATCGGAGCGGTCGAGATAGCGGATGTTGCGGTCGTCGATCGGTTTGGTCGAGGTGACGGTGACGGTGACGCGACTGCCGTCCAGTTTCCACTCCTTGATGTCGACGCGCATGCGCTTGACGGCATCCTTGAGCGCCGTCTCGATCATGTCGGGCTTCGGATAGGCTGAAAAGCTTGGCGGCGTGCGCACATAGTCGGCATAGATGGTGGTGTACGGATGCGGCACGAACCAGGGGCCGAAGATGCTGATGACGCCAATGAAGGCCAGGTAATAGAGGCTGAACATGGCGGCGCGGTTGGCTTTGAGGCGCGCCCATGCGTCGCCCCAGAGCGAGCGGCCGACGACGGCCGGCGGAGCGGCGGCGGCTGTGATGTCAGTCATAGCGCACCCTCAGTCATAGCGTACCCTCGGGTCGACGACCGCGTACATGACGTCGACGATCAGGTTGAAGACGATGGTGAAGAGCGCGATCACCACCACGGTCCCCATCACCAGCGTGTAGTCGCGGTTGAGCGCGGCATCGACGAAATAGCGGCCGACACCGGGAATGGAGAAGATGGTCTCGACGATGACCGAACCGGTGAGCAGCGCCGCGGCTGCCGGACCGGTGAAGGAAACGATCGGCAGGATGGCGCCGCGCAGCGCGTGCTTGACCACCACCGACCAGTCGGAGAGGCCGAGCGCACGCGCCGTTCGGATATGATGCGAACGCAAGCTCTCGATCATCGACCCGCGCATCAGGCGGGCAACGATGGCGATCTGCGGCAAGGCCAGCGTCAGCACCGGGCCGATCTTGTTGATCAATGCGCCATCACCCCAGCCGCCGATCGGCAACAGCTTCCAGGTCAATCCGAACACCAGCTGAATCACAGGAGCGATGACGAAGGTGGGGATAGTGCTGCCGGCGGTCGCCAGCGCAATCACCGTATAGTCGCCAAGCTTGTTCTGGTTGAGCGCGGCGATGGTGCCGAGCACCGAACCAAGCAGCAGCGCCAGGATCAGCGCGGAGGTGCCGAGCTGGACCGATATCGGCAGCCCCTTGGCAAACAGTTCGGTGACGGTGAAGTCAGGCAAATTGTAGCTCGGCCCGAAATTGCCGCGCAGGAGATTGCCGAGATAGTGGGCATATTGCAGCCAGAGCGGATCGTCGAGGCCGAACTGTGCTTCCAGATTGGCCCTGATCTCGGGACTGAGGCCCCGCTCCTGATTGAAAGGGCCGCCCGGTGCGACGCGTATCAGGAAGAACGCCATTGTCACGATGACGAACAGCGTCGGAATGGCGGTCAAAAGCCGCCGTAAGATGTATCGCAGCATCGGCGCCCCGCTTCGGCCAGAGCGACATACGTCCATGCGGACGCATTGCCACGCTCCGGCGCCAAATCTTCGCACCGGGCTTGCCGAAAATCGACCACGACTTTCGGACCGGTGCGATGACCGACCAGTCCGCCGCGCCCGGATGGGG
>NZ_JAMYQZ010000143.1:0-8949 GCF_040321145.1 Mesorhizobium sp. M0514 | reverse complement strand
GTCGTCGACTGTCCCGAGACGTCGAGCACCAAAAGCACCGGCAGGTGGTAGAGCCGCGCCAGATCGGCGGCCGAGCCGGTGCGGCCTTGTCCGGCCGGGATGCCGTCGAACAGGCCCATGGCGCTTTCGAGGAAGAAAAAATCGGCGTCCTCGGTGGCATTGCCGGCCAACGCGTTGAGCAGGTCAGGCGACATCGCCCAGCTGTCCAGGTTGACGCCGGACAGGCCAGTGGCGGCGGTATGAAAACCCGGATCGATATAGTCGGGGCCGGACTTGGCGCCGCGCACCTTGATGCCGCGCCGGGCGAGCGCGCGCAAAATGCCGATGGTGACGCTGGTCTTGCCGGAGCCGGAACGCGGCGCGCCGATGATGATGGCGCGGGTCATGCGTTACCCGCCAGTGCCGCGCGCATGGCGACGATGCCGCCGACGACAATGAGGGCCGGCGAGGCCAATTCCGCCGCGGCGGCCGCTTCGGAAATGGTGGCGAGTGTCGCGACGACGGTCCGCTCCTGCGGTGTCGTCGCCGAAACGATGACAGCCGCCGGCGTCGACGGCGCCAGCCCGCCTTCGAGCAGCGACGCGGCGATAACAGGCAGATTGGCCATGCCCATATAGATGACCACCGGCTGGCCGGTGCGGGCGATCGCGCCCCAGTCGAGATCGTCATCTGTGCCGGCGGCATGACCTGTCGCCAGGATGATCGCCTTGTTGATGCCGCGCATGGTTGCGGGAATGCCGGTGGCGGCCAGCGCGCTCAGCCCCGATGTCAGGCCGGGCATGACGCGGAAAGGGATTTTTTCGCGCGCCAGCGCCAGCGCCTCTTCGCCGCCGCGGCCGAAAATATAGGGATCGCCGCCCTTCAGCCGGACGACGCGGCGGCCCTCGCGCGCCAGCCGCACCAGCAGAGCGGTGATGTCGTCCTGCTTCATCGACGGCTTGCCGCCGCGTTTTCCGGCAAAGAACAGCTCGGCCTTGTCTGCGACGGCGACGACATCGGGCGAAACCAGCGCGTCGTAGACCACAGCATCGGCCTCGGCCAAGGCCGCCAGCACTTCCAGCGTCAGGCAGCCGGGGTCGCCGGGGCCGGCGCCGGCCAGCCAGACATGGCCCGCCTCAAGCGCACGCGGCTTGAAGTTCAGCCGGGCAAGCGCCTGTTCGAGCGTGGCGTTTTCGCCGTTGTTCCTGGTGTGGCCGCTCACAATCCATCCCGTCCGCGAAAACGCCGCTGGTAGTGGGCGTCGTATAATGAACTTTCGCCAAACCCTTCCGCTGCCAGCGAGCGCCCGACGAAGATGATCGCCGTGCGCTCCATCGGATCGGCGGCGAGCAGCGCCTCGATGGTCGCCAGCGTGCCGGTCAGCACGCGTTCGTCCGGCCACGAGGCGCGAAAGACGATCGCCACCGGGCAATCACCGCCATAATGCGGCGTCAATTCGGCAACGACGCGGTCGATGGCGTGGATGGCCAGATGAATGGCGAGCGTCGCACCGGTGCGACCGAACCCGGCCAGCGTTTCGCCGGGCGGCATTTTGGACGCGCGGCCGGAGACACGGGTCAGCACCAGGCTTTGCGCCACCTCGGGAATGGTCAGTTCGCGGCGAAGCGCGGCGGCAGCGGCGGCGAAGGAGGGAACGCCCGGCGTCAGCGTATAGGGGATACCATGCTTTTCCAGCCGGCGGATCTGCTCGGCCACGGCGCTCCACACCGAGAGGTCGCCGGAATGCAGGCGGGCGACATCGTGGCCGGCCTGGTGGGCTGTCACATATTCGACCTCGATTTCGTCGAGTGACATCGGCGCCGTATCGATCAGTTTGGTCCCCGGTGCGCAGTGTTGCAGCAATTCCGGCGCGACGATCGAGCCGGCATGCAGACAGACCGGGCAGCTTGCCAGCAGCTTGGCGCCGCGCAGTGTCATGAGGTCGGCGGCACCGGGACCGGCGCCGATGAAATGCACGGTCATGGCGCGTCTCCGCTGATGGCGATGGCGCAGGTGACCGGGCCGAGCACGGTGCGTGGACCAAGCAGCTTTGCACCGGGGCCGGCAACGGCAAGGGCGGAGGCTTCTGAGACGGAGGGTGTGCCGGCGAGGTCTTGCGAGAGATCGGATTTGCTGAGTGCCTCCGACGAGACGGCCTGAAGTGCTGCGTCATCAACGATGATGACGGGAAGGTTGAGCGTGCGGCCAGCGGCAGAGATCGCTTCTTCGTCTTTCTTGAGCGCGGCGGTCGCCAAGGCCGACAGCGCCGTTATCGCCAGCCCGTGCGCTTCGAGGGCGGTTTCGATCGCCGCGAGCACGTCTTCGATGCTCACGCCCTTCCGGCTGCCGATGCCCGCCACCATCATGGCTTCACCCAGCTCCACTGGGTGACCGGCATGGCCGGGCGCCAGGCCTGCATCGAACCGACAGGAGAAGCGCGGGAAATGGTGATGCGGGTAAGGTCGCCGCCGCGCTTGATGTGCTCCGCGAGAAGCAGCGCCTCCATCTCCAGCGTCACCGCATTGGCAACGAGACGGCCACGGGATGGCAGCGCCTTGATGGCGGCGTTCAGCACGCCGGTATCGCTACCACCACCGCCAATGAAGATCGCGTCCGGTATGGCCAACCCGGCAAGCGCCTTGGGTGCCGACCCTTCCACAACGACAAGACCGGGCACACCGCAATGCGCGGCGTTGCGGACGATGCAGGCGGCGCGGTCGCTGTTGGCCTCGATGGCGATGGCGCGCATCGAGGGGTGAGCGAGCATCCATTCGATGCCGATGGAGCCGGAACCGGCGCCGATGTCCCACAGCAATTCGCCACGCCTCGGCGCCAGCGCCGCAAGCGTCATGGCGCGGATGTCGTGCTTGGTGATCTGGCCGTCGTGCTCGAACAGATGGTCGGCACGGCCAACGGTCAGTGGCAGGATGCGGGCCTCTTGTGTCGATTCAAGCTCAAGCGCCAGCACGTTGAGGGGATTGATGTCTCTGAGATCGAAAGCGTCGGCACGTGCCGAGCGAAGCTTCTCGTTCGGTCCGCCCAGCGCTTCCAGAACGGTCAGCCGCGAACCGCCGAAGTCGAGTTCGACGAGCAGGCGCGCTATTGTCGCTGGTGCGTCGCCGTCCGATGTCAGCGCCAGGATGCGCGCCCTGGGATGCAGCAGCGGCCGGATCAGATCGAGTGGGCGGCCATGCAGCGAGATCACTTCGATGTCCTGCAACGCCCAGCCGAGCCGTGCGGCGGCCAGCGAAGTCGCTGACGGCGCGGGGATGACATGCATCTCTTCAGGCTTGACCTTGCGGGCAAGGGTGGCGCCGACGCCGTGGAAGAATGGATCACCGGAGGCGAGCACGCAGACGCGCCGGCCGGCCAGCGCCAGCACGTCTGCCATGCCGGCATCGAAGGGCACCGGCCATGGGCGCTGCTCACCCTTGATGAGCGAAGCCACCAGCGCCAGATGCCGCTTGCCGCCGAAGACGGTCTCGGCGTCAGCGATCTGCCGCTTGGCCTCGTCGCCGAGACTCGCTAAACCGTCCTCGCCGATGCCGACGATTGTAAGCCATTTTGGCGTGGGCTGTTTTTTTGACATGTCGCGCCGCCCCTCATCCGCCTGCCGGCACCTTCTCCCCGTGTAGTGACGGGGAGAAGGGAGAAGCTCCGGCGCTGACGCCTCCCTCTCCCCGTTCTTCACGGGGAGAGGGTAGGGGTGAGGGGCAGCGCCGACGCTGTTCA
This sequence comes from Mesorhizobium sp. M0514, assembly GCF_040321145.1. Taxonomy (NCBI): domain Bacteria; kingdom Pseudomonadati; phylum Pseudomonadota; class Alphaproteobacteria; order Hyphomicrobiales; family Phyllobacteriaceae; genus Mesorhizobium; species Mesorhizobium sp. M0514. Next base: position 5,238 of record NZ_JAMYQZ010000143.1, on the reverse strand, counting down.
ACATGGTGCTCATGAAGAAGATTCTGATCCTTGGCGGCACGACAGAAGCGCGCCAATTGGCCGAAAAACTGGTGGAAGATTTCCGTGTCACCCTGTCGCTGGCCGGCCGCACCGAAAGCCCGGTCGCGCAAGGCGTGCCGGTGCGCAGCGGCGGATTTGGCGGCAGTGAAGGGTTGGCCGCCTATCTCAAGGAGACGCGAACCGATCTGCTGATCGACGCGACGCATCCCTATGCCGCGCGAATTTCCGCTAATGCGGCGCAAGTCGCGCGCCTGACCGGCGTGCCGATCCTTGCTTTGCGCCGCCCCGGCTGGGAGCCTGTCGATGGCGACCGCTGGACGCATGTCGATACGACAGGCGATGCGGTGCACGCGCTTGGATCGACGCCGCGCCGCGCCTTCCTGGCGCTCGGCCGGCAGGAGGTTGCGGCTTTCGAGGCGGCGCCGCAGCATCATTACCTTGTTCGCAGCGTCGATCCGGTCGAGCCGAAACTGGCGGTGCCGGATGCGGCCTACCTGCTGGCGCGCGGGCCGTTCCGCGAGCCGGATGAACACGCACTGCTCGAGGAGCACCGCATCGATGTCGTCGTATCCAAGAACAGCGGCGGCGAGGCCACCTACGGCAAGATCGCCGCGGCGCGGGCGCTCGGTATCGAGGTGGTGATGGTGCGCAGGCCCAACCTGCCGGAGGTGCCGTCGGCCGAAACTGTCGAAGCATTGGCCGCGATGATCGATCATGGTCTCGACCCCGTCGCGGAGCGCGGCGTGTAGACCAGCGCCGGTTTGTCGCCGCGCTTGATGATCCGTGTTTCCGGCGAACCGATGATGATGCAGGTCGCCATGTCGGCCTTTTCCGCCTCGACATCGGCCAGCAGGAACACCTCGATGCGCTCGTCCGGGCGACCGGCGGCGCGGCCGAAGATGACCGGCGTGGTGCCGGGCAGGATGGCGGTCAGGCATTCGAAGGCGCGGCCAAGCTGCCAGGGGCGCGCCTTGCTGATCGGATTGTAGAGCGCGATGACGAAGCCGGCGCCGGCCGCCGCCAAAAGGCGCAGCTCGATCAGATCCCATGGCTTCAGATTATCGGACAGCGAGATGGCGCAGAAATCATGGCCGAGCGGTGCGCCGATGCGTGCGGCGACGGCCAGCATGGCGGTGATGCCGGGCACGACGGCGACGTCTACCGCGCGCCATTCGGCCGGACCGGCCTCGATCGCCTCGCAGACGGCGGCCGCCATGGCGAAGACGCCGGGATCGCCGCCGGACACAACTGCGACGTCATGGCCCTCGGCGGCCTTGACCAGCGCGTCTTTGGAGCGGGCAAGTTCCTCGCGATTGTCGGAGGCGACGCGGATCTGGTCCGGGCGCAATTCCAGCCGGTCGAGATAGGGCTTGTAGCCATAGAAGAATTTTGCTTCGGTCACAGCGCGGCTGGCTTGCGGCGTGACCTGATCGGCATTGCCGGGTCCGAGACCGATGACTGTGAGACGGCCGCTCATGGCTTGGCTCCCGAAGCGCCAGAACGGCCGGACCAGCCGGCGACCAGCACGATGGCGAAGTATGGCGCCTTGTCGTCCGGCTTGTCGGCAAGCTTCATCGAAACGCTGCCGGCCATGGTGCCGCGCTCGACATAGACGGCGCGGGTGAGCTTGCCGGTCGCTTCCAGCGCCCGCCTGATCTTGGGCAGGTTGCGGCCGACCTTCATGATGACAGCGGCGTCGGTATCGGCGAGATGGCGGGTCAATTCGAATTCGCTCATCGTGCCGGGCAGTACCGTCAGCACATCATCGCCCTGGACGATCGGCACGCCGGTCTGCGACCAGCAGCCCGACATGGCGGTGACGCCGGGAATGACTTCGGTCTGGAAACGATGCGCGAGCCGCACATGCAGGTGCATGTAGGAGCCGTAGAACAGCGGATCGCCTTCGGAGAGCACGGCGACCATGCGGCCGGCTTCGAGGTGCTCGGCGACCTTCTCGGCCGACTCCTCGTAGAAATCGGTGATCTGCGAGCGATAGTCGTCGTGATCCTTGTCGATCTCGGTGGTGACGGGATAGAGCAGCGGCAGCTCCAGCATGTCCGGGCGGAAGCGCGCCTCGACGATGGCGCGGGCATTGCTGTTGTTTCCGCGCTTGGCGAAGTAAGCGACGACGTCGGCCTCGGCCAGGATGCGCGCACCTTTCAGCGTCAAAAGTTCCGGATCGCCGGGACCGGTGCCGACGCCGACGAGGCGGCCTTTTGCCAGATCTTCTTCGACAGCCGCGTTCACAGGCCGGGCCTCGCTAGCGAGTTGAGCGCGGCGGCGGTCATGGCGCTGCCGCCGAGGCGTCCCCGCACGATGGCGTAGGGCACGCCATAGGAATTCTCGGCCAGCGCATCCTTGGATTCGGCCGCACCGACGAAGCCGACCGGCATGCCGATGATCGCAGCCGGCTTCGGCGCGCCGTCGCGCAGTTTTTCGAGCAGATAGAACAAAGCGGTCGGCGCGTTGCCGATGGCGACGACCGAACCGGCCATGCGCTCGCCCCACAGGTCGATCGCGGCGGCCGAGCGGGTGTTGCCGATGTCTCTGGCGATGTCGTGCGTGCGCGGATCGCGCAAGGTACAGATCACCTCGTTGCCCGCCGGCAGCCTGGCGCGGGTGACGCCATGCGACACCATTTCCGCGTCGCAGAAGATCGGCGCGCCCGCCGCTAAAGCGGTCCGCGCCGCGGCGACGAAATCGCTGGAGAAGACAAAATGACTTGATGCCTCGACCTGGCCGCAGGCATGGATCATGCGGATGGCGACATCGGCCTCGGCCTCCGAAAAGCGCGACAAATCGGCCTCGGCGCGGATGATGGCGAAGGAGCGCTCGTAGATCGCGTTGCCGTCATGGATGTAATCGTAGGCGGCCATGCTTATTCCTGTCGGTAGCTTTCGGCGATTGCCGCCGGCCCGAGCCTTGTCAGGCAAGCGGCGGCGGTTTCGCCCTGAAATCGTGCGCTGCGGACCATCGCCGCGACGCGACTGACGCCGCGTGCGGCGTCATAGCCCGGCCTGTAGCCCGCAGGAAGGGCCTTTGCCGTCGCGTTCACGACAAGTCCGGCTCCGTTTTCGCCGCCGACGATTGTTAGCGCGGCAGAGCCGGGGTGAGCGCAGCCCTTGGCGCAGCCGGAAATGTGCAGTGTGAAGTCGAGGATATCAGCGTTTTCGGCGGCGATTGTCTCGGCGATGTCGCGCGTGGCGATGCGGCCGGAGGCACACGCAGGGGTGCCGGGGCAGGCGGCGATGCGGGTGCGCGGGTCGGCGGCGGTGGTGACGAAGCCGAGCGCGGTGGCGGTGGCTTGCAGGAGGTGGTTTGCGGACGATGGTTGGCCGAGGAAAAGCAAGGCGCGGCCGGGGGCGAGACGGATTTCGGCGACGCCGAGGGACAGGGCGCTTTGGGCGAGGGCGATGGGTTTTTCGGCCGGCATGCTGCCGAAGGGGAGGGCTATGCCGAGAGCGGTGGTGTCGTTGGATAAGGGGAAAAGACCGATAGGCCGGCGATCCTGCACACCCCCCTCTGTCCTGCCGGACATCTCCCCCTCAAGGGGGGAGATTGCGTCTTCGTGGGCGATTTCGCCAAATTTCAGCGTGGAAAGTGGAGAGCCGCCGGCGACCCTGCTGATCTCCCCCCTTGAGGGGGAGATGTCCGGCAGGACAGAGGGGGGCGCGAAGGAATGCCAGCTTGCGAGAGAGGCCAATTGCCTCTCCGACAAATCCCGAGGATGTGCGTCACGCCCCTTCTCGGCAACCATCCTCAGCACAGCAACCGCAATATCGCGCGCTGCATCCTCATCGGCCGTCGCAAGCGGCCTCGCGCTTTGGCCATCGCCGGCAACAGACAAAGCCCACAGAACGTTACCGCCGTCCCGCACCGCCTTCAGCCTGACATCGGCCGTCACCGCATCCATCGTCAACTGCCCGCCGCCGTCGACAACCACCGAAACCTTCGGTCCCAGCCTTGCCGTCAGCCCAGCCTCCTCAACCGCCATCCTGATCCGCTCAGCCAAAGCTCGCGGATCGGCAATCTCCCGCGGATCGATGCCGGCCAGCGGCCCGGTCTCGACCGGCACGCCGGTACGCACTGCAATCCCCAGTGCATCGACCTCCGCCGCCAACAGCACCGCACTTTCCGCTGTCAGCCCGCGTATCTGCAGGCTGCCTCGTGCGGTCACTTCCATGATGCCGTTGCCGTGCTTCAAGGCGGATTCGCAGAGTCCGATCAGCGACCTGGGGGAAAGCCCTCCCGCAACCGGGTTGAGCCGCACCAGCAGGCCATCGCCGGTCTGCATCGGCGCCGAGAGAGCCGGACAGGCGCCGCGGCGCGAGAAGGCGTTCATGCCGCGACCCCGAGCCACTCGGCCTCGGCGATGAGGGCCGCGAGATCATCGTCTATCGAGTTGCGCAGGGGATGCCAGAGACCGCGCCGCCGTGCCGACAGGAAGCGTTCTGCGATGACTTTGGCTGCGGCCGGGTTTTCGCGCAGGATGAAAGCGCGAACGTTGGCGTCGCCGACATAGGCGTCATGTACAGCCTCGATCAGCGCACCTGAAATGGCGTGGGTGGTTTCGGCGAAACCGATGAGACGGTCGACGGTCTCGGCGAATTCCGAGGCGCCGCGCGGGCCGTGCCGCATCTGGCCGGCGATGAAACGCGCATTGACGGCTCGCGCCCGCACAACCCGCGACACAGCCTCGCCGACCGAGCGCGGCTTCGGCTTTTGCGGGTCGGTGGTGTCGAGCACGATCACGTCGGCATTGCGGCCCAGTGCCGCCAGCGCCGCCGAAAAGCCGCCGATGAAGGCGACGTCGGCGGAGCCCTCGAGAATGTCGCGGCCGGGATCGTCGCCGGTGTGGACGAGCAGATCGGCCTCGGCGATGCGGGTCTCGAAAGCGCCGGGGGAGGCAATGCCTTCGCCCTCGGCGCCGCCATAGGCGTGCGATGTCGCATCGAGATAGGCGCGGCCGATTTCTTCGCGCGCGGCCCAGTCGCCACTCGACAACAGGTCCTCGACGCCGGCTCCATAGGTGCCGGGCGAGGTGCCGAAGATGCGCGGGCCGATCTTGCCATCGGCACGGGTTCTGGCGGCGAGCGGGTTTTCCGAATCGTCCTCGTCGCGCGCGGCAACGGCGTTGGCAGCGGCGTCGATCAGCGCGATCTGGGTCGGGAACATGTCGCGGAACAGACCCGAAATCCGCCAGGTGACATCGACGCG